>DKBC01000180.1 GCA_002451065.1 Betaproteobacteria bacterium UBA6910 | reverse complement strand
GCACTCCGGCGCCCTGGGCTGGGTCGCCATGATTTCCATCGGCTGCATCTATTATCTGGTGCCGCGCATGGTGGGCAAGACCGAGATGTATTCGACCCGGCTGATCACCACGCACTTCTGGATCGCCACCATCGGGGTGGTGCTCTACATCGCCGCCATGTGGATTGCCGGGGTGATGCAGGGACTGATGTGGCGCGCATTCAACCCCGACGGCACCCTTACCTACAGCTTCGCCGAGGCGGTCAAGGCCATGTACCCGTACTACGGCATCCGCCTGCTGGGCGGGGTCATGTACCTGGGCGGCATGCTGATCATGGCCTACAACGTGTGGAAGACCATGGCCGGCGCCAAGGCGACCGACCGGGTTCCCGTCGTGCCCGTCGCGGCCCACGCCTGACCGGATAGAGGAGAGAGCAAATGGCTGAGTCCAAGCACGACGTCATCGAACGCAACACGGGACTGATGATCGTCCTGATCCTGCTGGTGGTCGCCATCGGCGGCCTGGTGGAGATCGTGCCCCTGTTCTTCCAGCGCTCCACCACCGAGCCGGTGGCGGGCATGAAACCCCTCAGCGCGCTCCAGCTCGCCGGGCGCGACGTCTACCAGAGGGAAGGGTGCTTCAACTGCCACTCGCAGATGATCCGGCCCTTCCGCGCGGAGACCGAGCGTTACGGGCACTACTCGGTGGCCGGCGAGTCGGTGTACGACCATCCCTTCCTCTGGGGCTCCAAGCGCACCGGGCCGGACCTGGCGCGGGTGGGAGGCCGCTACTCCGACGAGTGGCACCGGGTTCACCTGATGAACCCCCGGGACGTGGTGCCGGAGTCGAACATGCCGTCGTATCCCTACCTCGCCGGCGCGACGGTAGACGCGGCGCGGCTGCCGGCCCACATGACCGCCATGAAGCGGGTGGGCGTTCCCTACACCGACGCCGACATCGCCAATGCCGGCAAGGAGGTTGAGGGCAAGACCGAAATGGAGGCCCTCATCGCCTACCTGCAGCAGTTGGGCACCCATCTCAAGACCGCGATGTGAGGGGACCATGGACATCAATGACATGCGTTCTTTGATCACGGTCCTGGCCTTTCTGAGCTTCATCGGGATCGTGCTCTGGGCCTGGAGCGGCAAGCGCAAGGCCGCGTTCGACGCGGCGGCGCGCCTGCCCCTCGAGGAAGAAGAAACCCATCAGCCCGGCGCCCTTAAGGCGCCCGGCCCAAAGCGTGGAGAATGAGCGATGAGTGATTTCACGAGCGGATTCTGGAGCGGCTGGGTGATCGTGCTCACCCTGGGCAGCATCCTCGCCTGCGGCCTGCTGCTTTGGGCCATGACCACCAAGCCCAAGGCCAAGGGCGAGCAGGTGGGCACCACCGGACACGTCTGGGACGAGGACCTGGCGGAGTGGAACAACCCGCTGCCGAACTGGTGGCGCTGGCTGTTCTATATCACCATCGTCTTCTCCCTCGCTTACCTGTGGTTCTACCCGGGCCTCGGCAGCTTCAAGGGCAGTGCGGGATGGACCTCCATCGGCCAGTATCAGGCGGAGGTGAAAAAGGCCAACGAGACCTACGGCCCCCTGTACCAGAAGTACCTGGACATGCCGGTGCCGGAGGTGGCAAAGGACGCGCAGGCCCGGGAGATGGGGCAGCGGCTCTACCTCACCTACTGCATGCAGTGCCACGGCTCCGACGCCAGGGGCGCCCGCGGCTTTCCCAACCTCGCTGACAACGACTGGCAGTGGGGTGGCGACCCGGAGCAGATCAAGGTCAGCATCGCCCAGGGTCGCAACGGCGTCATGCCACCGGGCATGGCCCAGGGCGACCAGGTGAAGGCGGTTGCGAACTACGTGATGAGCCTGTCGGGGGAGGCCCACGACGCGTCCCTGGCGGCGGCTGGCAAACAGAATTTCGAGAACGTCTGCGGCGCCTGCCACATGCCGGACGGCAAGGGCAACCCGGCCATCGGCGCCCCCAACCTGACCGACAAGATCTGGCTCTACGGCCGGCGGCCGACGCTTGAGGCTTCCATCATGGAGACCATCAACAACGGCCGTGGCGGCGTGATGCCGGCATGGGAGGGCAAGCTGGACGACGCCAAGATCCACCTGCTCACGGCCTACGTCTGGGGCCTGTCCCACGGCGGCGGCAAGTAAGTCGGAAGGGAAGCGGGGGCGGCACGCCGCGCGCCCCCGCGACTCCCGGTTTCTGTTGAAGACATAGCGGCGATCGAGGCATCTTTCCCGTGGCCGAGTCCCAGCCCCGCGCGCGCAAGGCCGTCCCCGTGATCGCGGTGGACCAGGAAACCGAGGGCGCACTCTACGAGATCCGGAAGAAGATCTACCCGCGATCGGTGGAGGGGAAGTTCCATTACTGGCGGGTGGCCCTGGTGTGGATCACCCAGCTTGTCTTCTACGGGCTGCCCTGGCTCACCTGGAACGACCGGCCCGCCGTGCTGTTCGATCTGGCCGCGCGCAAGTTCTACATCTTCGGACTGGTGTTTTGGCCCCAGGATTTCATCCTGCTCTCCATCCTGCTCATCATCTCGGCGCTGTCGCTGTTCCTGTTCAC
>DKBC01000303.1:15676-18045 GCA_002451065.1 Betaproteobacteria bacterium UBA6910 | reverse complement strand
CGGGATGCCGAAGGCCAGAAGATGAGCAAGTCCAAGGGCAACGTCCTCGACCCCCTCGATATCATCGAAGGCGTGACCCTGGAAGCGCTGATCACCAAGCGCACATCGAACCTCATGAATCCGGCGCAGGCGGAGAGCATCGCCAGGATCACGCGCAAGCACTATCCCAACGGAATACCAGCCTACGGCACCGACGCGCTGCGATTCACCTTCGCGAGCCTTGCGTCCCATGGGCGGGACATCAAGTTTGACCTAAACCGCTGCGAGGGTTACCGCAACTTCTGCAACAAGCTCTGGAACGCGACTCGATTCGTTCTGATGAACTGCGAAGGACGGGACGTTGGCCTGGACGAGGCTGCTCCCCTCGCATATTCCGACGCCGATCGCTGGATCGTCGGCCGCCTGCAGCGGGCCGAAGGGGAAGTGGTGGAAGCCTTCGCCGGTTATCGCTTCGATATGGCTGCGCGCGCGATATACGAATTTGTGTGGGACGAATACTGCGACTGGTACCTGGAACTGGCGAAGGTCCGGCTCGCCCTAGGCGGCGACCCTGAGCAGCGGGGGACCCGGCGCACCCTGCTGCGGGTGCTGGAGACGACCCTTCGCCTCGCGCACCCCATCATTCCGTTCATCACCGAGGAACTGTGGCAGCGGGTTGCGCCCGTGGCCGGCAAAGACGGCCCGACCATCATGCTCCAGGCTTACCCCGAACCGGATCCTTCTCTGGCCGACGCGGCGGCCGATAGCAAGATTGCGAGCCTCAAGGAGCTGGTCAACGCCTGCCGGACGCTGCGAGGAGAGATGGGCGTCGCGCCGGGGCAGAAAGTGCCCCTCATCGCCCTCGGTGACCCCGCCACCCTGGAGGCGTTTGCGCCCTACCTCAGGGCTCTCGCGAGGCTATCGGAGGTTCGAGTGGCAAGCGGGGAACTGCCACAGGCCGACGCCCCAGTGGCTATCGCCGGCGAGTTCAAGCTGATGCTGGAAATCAAGGTGGACGCTGCGGAGGAACGCACCCGGCTCGCAAAGGAAATCTCGGGCGTGGAAGGCGAGATAGCCAAGGCCGAGGGGAAACTCTCCAACCCCAACTTCGTCGAACGTGCGCCAGCCCAGGTGGTGCAGCAGGAGCGCGACCGGGTGGCCAGCTTTCAGACCCGCCTTGCCGATCTTCGTGCCCAGTTGGAGAGACTGCCCGGGGTCTGACCCCATTTCGCGAGTGGCGTGTGCGGCGAGTCCCACGCACGCCCGTCGTTGCTACGGCTAAGGATTTCCCATGCCCGGCGACGCGATCGCGGCAAGAAGCTTCGCGGGCAACTCACGCAGCGACGAGGGAGGGAGTTGGCCATCCGCTGCGAATCCGACCGCACCCAGTTCCAGCCAGAGATTGCCTTGCCCAGTCTGGATGCTCCCGGCACCGGCAATCACGCGGGAGTAGGTTCCCGGATTCACGTCCTGGGTGCCGCTAGCCGGTACTCCAATGACGAAAGCATCGCCGTCAGCATTCACCAGCCGAATGGTCGCGGTGGGTGTCTTCACCAGCAGCGCCGACTGCGACCCGCCGACCAGGGTTTCCCGGTTGATGACTCTGATGGCGCCCCGCTCGAGGCGAACGACGGTTGAAATCCCCTCCCGGGACGCCGCCCCATGGGATTCCACGGTCAACGCCGAAGCAGGACGAAGGGCCACGAGGCTCCCATCACTGAGCTTGATCTGCCCCATGGCCCCGTCCCGAGTCACCAATCGATCACCGACACGAACTGGGTCGCCCTGAGACATGATTCGCTCCGTGCCGGAGGCATCGACGATGCCGGCCGGCCCGCTAACGAACAGCACCCGACCCGCCGATTCCTCGGCAACCGCATGGAAACAGAACAGGAACGAAAAAGCGATCAAGGGCGCCTTGCTCAAGATAAATCGATGCGCTTTCACTAATCCCATACCGTCATCCGTCTAAATGTTCTTCGCTTGCCCCGGCGCCCTGGACGCAGGCGCGCCCGCAGGCTGGGGGTTCGGTTTGGCGGCAGGAGCGCCAGGCGTTGTCGGCTGCTGCTTGGGACTGCCGGCCTGAGGGGACGGACTTGGGCCAATTCCCGCAGCTGCCACTGCGGGAGCGGGTGGTGCTGGCGCTGCCGCCTGGCCCGGCGCCTGGGCGAGACCGGCTCCGCCGCCCTGAGACGGAGGCTGTGGCGCGGGAGGTGCACTGAGGCCCGGAGGTGGAGGTGTTGCCCCCTGCCCCGGTGCCTGGGCGAGACCGGCTCCGCCGGCCTGAGGCGGAGGCTGTGGTGCGGGAGGTGCACTAATGCCCGGAGGAGGGGTCGCTCCCTGCCCCGGTGCCTGGGCGAGACCGACTCCGCCGCCCTGAGGCTGAGGCG
>DKBC01000303.1:0-15579 GCA_002451065.1 Betaproteobacteria bacterium UBA6910 | reverse complement strand
CGACTGCCCCGGAGGCGTTCCGCCTTGCCCCGGAGGCGTTCCGCCCTGGCCCGGCGCTTGCGCAAGGCCGTTGCCATTGCCTTGGGGCTGCGGATCGGGATTCGAGCCGCCATTGCCGTTGCCCTGAGGCGTGTCACCCGAATGCCCCGGCGCCGTCCCCGTCTGGCCCGGCGCTTGCGCAAGGCCGTTGCCATCGCCTTGGGGCTGTGGATCGGGATTCGGAGCGCCATTGCCGTTGCCTTGAGGGGCGTCACCCGAATGCCCCGGGGGCGTCGATGCCTGACCCGGCACTTCGGCGGAGCCATTGCCGCTGTCTCGGCCCGGCGGGTCCCGATCGGCTCCCCGGTTGGCATCACCGTTGCCATTCGCCCCCGGAACGGGGGGCATCGCCGGCGCTTGGAAGAGATCAGTGGACGGCGCCAAGATGCTGGTGGTGGTAGTAAGCACCAGCGCTAGCGGGTCCTTCAGCGCGCCCTCCTCTTTTCCTGCCGCCGCCCTTTCTTTCCCCAGATACTCATTCGGCACCGGCGGCTGTTCCTTGAAGAAATCCGGCACGGCCGGGAGCAGGCGCGGAAGAACGTCGGCGGGGGGAACGTAGCCTACCCGACCTGGAATAAGTTCCAGCACGCCTTTCGCGCTACGAATATAGGATCGGCCCGAATTCAGCTTGTCGTAGGTTCCCGGCTCCCCAATCGGCTTTTCGCCCACCTTGGGTGGCGGAATGTGGAATGGCTCGTGGTCGGTACCCCGAACGCCGATAGTCGCGTGTTCCGTCTCGATTCGATAGCCCCCGGGGTTCAGCTTCCCGATCAAGCCCGTGATGGAGCGAAATCCGCCTTTGATCAGCTCAACCCAGAAACTGGACTGGGTGGGCTGCTTCTCGTCGAGGCGGTATTCTTTGAACACCATTTCCGTGTTCGAGCGAATCGCGAGGAATCCGCCATCCGATAGCTTGATCTGGGCCATCGCACCCTTGCCGGTCGCGACGCGGTCTCCTTGCTCGACCGCGCCTCCCTTCATGGCACGCCGCTCCTTCCCCGCAGCGTCAACCACTCGCACCGGCTCGATAACGGTTTCAAACCGTCCCAGCTCCGCCGCCCTTAGCTGAGCGCAGTTGAACAAAGCGGCCAGCAGGAGCCCGATGCCAACCACCCAGGGCCACGGAAGACGCGGCATGGGAAGCAGAATGTCCGAAGATTTGTGATTCATGTGCAGCCCCCCCAACATTTCTTCTTCTGAATTCGGACGTGAATTGAGAGGATCGGATCAAAATTGAACCAGAGGGCGCCCGCAGCATCCGAGCCTTCCTCCTCTTGGGCCCCGTTAGGCCCGCTACTGCCGAGATACAGCCCCAGAGCCGCCGACCCGCCTCTCAAGTCCGTTCTTCTTGGACTTCGTCAGGTTTTCCCCTGAAAACTTGGCGCGAAGTTGGCAACCCCTTCACCTGCTTACCTGAAGACCCTCTCCGTCTCTTTCACAACCAAATGAAAACACACAACCTTCCACATGGCACAGGAATTATCTCACACTCAAGGCAGAATCTTACAGAATGGCAGACTCCGGGGAAAAATTCTGTGCAACCCTATGTTTTAATGTAATTCTACTCCTGAGCCCGGGACCCAAGAAACTCGCATTCCCGGCTCGCTTGGGGTCGTGAATTACCACGATAGCGAAGGGGGGAATTCGGACGGTATCCGGCCGGTCAGTAGAAATCCCGCCGGATGCTCAGGGAAATTTCTGTTCGATCGAAATCCGAAGTGGAAATGTTGCTATCGTTGCGGATCCAGGCAAGTTGGGGCTGCAGCGACCAGCGGTCGGCGAACGTCCAGTAGAGGCCGACGGTCGCGTCGTAGAGCCAGTCCTTGCGCTTGGTTCCGAAGGTCGGGTTGATGACCTCGTAATCCCCCTTCTGGGCACCTGCCGTACCGAACAAACCCAGGTTCGGACGGAGCGTGGCTTGGACGCTGGCCCTCGGACCCCAAAATTCCCTGTCCCCGTCAGGTCGACCATTGGTAGCCTGCTCCTTGCCCGCGACGAGAAACACGCTTATGGCCACCGCACTCGTGAGCGCGCGGTTCCAGCCTAAAGTCAGCGAACCCAGGTCGATATCATTGGGCGCAAAACGATTCTTGTACCGGTAGCGCATCAGGAATACCTGAGCGCTCACCTGGCTGTTGGCGCCCAGGGAGTAACGCCAGTTGCCACTCAACCCCACATTGTCGCGAATCGGCCGATCATCCAGCCAATACCTCCCGAGGAACACGGTTCCCGTAAGCTGGTACGCGCCCCCCGCATAGCTGGCCCCAAAACGGCCGTCCAGGATCCCGTAATCCGACTCCGAGAAATCGGTGTAGTAGCGGCCAAAATAGTCGGCAGCCGCGAACGCGTTGACCGCTTCGCTCGCCTGGTAGCTGGCCTCGCCCCCCGCCTGCAGGCCCCAGTAATTGTCCGAGCGCTCCGCCCCGGTGGAGCCGGGATTGATGATCTGGCCACTGCCGTCGATGATGATGCCGCCGCCAGCGGTGCTATTGATATTCGAATCCCGCCCGTAGCCCGCGAGCACGTAGCCGCGCAGGGCGGTCTTCGACGGCTGCCGCAGGCGGTCGATAGCCGCGACATATTGCTGGACCGCGGCGCGCAGATCCGGAGGCAGGCTCTCGAGCCGCAATACCAGTTCGAACTCGAGCCTGGCGCGAGCGAAGTCTCCCAATTCGTAATAAGCTCGAGCCATGTCGGCCCGCACGCCCGCGTAATTGGGCGCAACCGCGAGAATCCGCTCGTAGATGAAAGTTGCCTTGCTGGGACGTCCCGTGCGCAGCGCCGCCGTGGCCAGAAGGTAGTCGTAGAGAAGATCGCCAGCCTTTTCGAACTCGTGGGGCTCCAGTAGGGAATAGGCCTCGACGGCTTTGTCCTCGGCGAGCAGCTGCTGTGCCTTGACGAGGTCGGGCTCCGCCGCCGCGGCCGACGACGGCCAGCCCACGAAAAGCCAGCCGAATAAGAGCGCGGCGCAGACCGCCGCGGTTGCCCAATGACTTGATCCCAACGCCCGCTCCTTGAGCCCGTCCGAGCCTGGACGGTTATTGATTGTTGTTCAGAATGTTAGGCTCCAACGGGCGCATGCTAAGTTAACAATCCCGCCCTTGGCAATGGCCGGGAGCAATTTCTCGCGTCGGGCCATCGCATACAAACGGACCGAGGAAGAGAGGGAGTGGCGTCGCCTTTACCAGGGCTCGGCGCCGCCAGGGCGCGATTGCGCTTTCGTCAAAAGGGAGCAGTTACTTCGCGGGAGCCTCGCCGCGCGGCGAAGCGCCCGGGGTAATGATCCGCGAGGGGCCGAGCCTGTCGATGCGCTCGGCCAACGCGGCGGGATCTTCGGTGAAGATGGACTTGGTGGAATAGAAATACGCCTCCGGCGACAGGTATGGCGATGCCTTGAAACGTGTCTCGGAAGTCAGCGGCGGATCCACATAGAGGTCAGACTCGAACGCCTCCACTGCGACGAAGGCCTGCTCTCCCGTCTCGAAAACAACCTGGTAGACTGACTGGTCGTTTTTGGTCCGGGTCAAGCCCGCGACGACGAAGCGGCCGGAGTCCTCCAACGGAATGCGCTCCCGCAGTTCCGCATCGCGAAAAAAATCGATGCTGAAGGGCCGCCCCTTGCGCTGTATCCAGAAAGTCTGACCCACCCGGGAATCGGGTGCCTCCGCGCGGGCACCGGGCATGGCCCGAAGCTGGGGTTGACCGGGAGATTGCCACGCTTGGGCACCGCATGCCCCGGCCAAGGCGACCATCAGCAGACCCGAGACAAATCGGATCATCGGGGACTCCCTCGCCGGCGGAAAGAACCACCCAAAAGCATATGAACCCGCCTGACGCCGTTGGAACGGCCATACGGGCGGCTCCTCTGCCGTTGCCGCCCGTTCAATCGTTCTCCATACGTCGGACCCGGCGACCCCCGAAGAATTCCCCGGCTACTTACCCGGGCACTTGGTCGCCTCGCCCGGCACCTTTCCGACCAGCAACAGAAAGTTTTCGAAGGGCCCCATGTTGCTCATCGCCTCCCACATCGGGCCGTCGAAGTTAAGGCGCTGCATGAACATGGCCCACTTCGGACCGTACTCGCCCTTGCCCATCTCCTGCCAGCGGGTGGTCTCGGCCCACATCAGATAGTCGGCTGACGAGTCGAGCTTGGTTTCCGCCTTGCCGGCGTAGGTGCAGGTGACCTTGCCGTCCTTGTCGGAAACCTTGAGTTCGATTTTCGGGCTCTCGGGGCAGTCCTGGCGATAGACCTGCATTACCTTGTAACCACGCCCCTTGTCGTTTTTTATCCAGCCCGATTCCATGAGCTTCTGGGTAAGCACCGGATCATTATTCCAGGCGTCGCACATGCCCTTGGCCCACTCCGCGGACATCATCACGGGTGCTGCTTGGGCCGCCGACATTCCAAGAACAAGGGAAGCACCCGCCAGCCAATTCAGCCGTTTCATCAACTCCTCCTGATTTACTAATATTGAGCAGAACAAAAAAGAGCCGGAGGCGAAAGCCTCCGGCTCTTCCGCCAATCAAAGCGACTTCGACGCGCTTACCACTTCCTGGAGTAGGCGATGCCGAAGGAGTCCTGGTGCATGCGGATGGTCTCGGTGCCACCGACCGGGAAGTAGACCGAATTCGTCGGCCCGGAAATTTCATTCTCAAACCCGTGCATGTAGGCAGCGGTGATTTCCGACGTCGCGTCCAAGCTGTACGTAAACCCCAGCGTCATATGATCCTCGATGACGCCCGGCGCCAGGATGTTGAATGTCACGTCGGTGGAAGGAATGGGATTGTCGCCCGTGGAGTAACCGCCGCGCAGGCGCCACTTAGGGTTGAGCTGATATTCAACGGCAAACTTGAACACGTCGACGTCCTGCCAGGCGAATCCTATCCCCTGGCTGCCCCCGAGACACCCCGATGCCAGCGGCAGAGGGGTTCCCCCAAAAAGCTGAGCACCGCACAATGGGTTGACGCTGGAATTGGCGATCGAATCCACGTCGCCATACCAGATGTGCTGGTAGTCGAACCCAAGGGTCAGCTCGGGGGTAACATCAAACTTGATGCCCACATTCAGGTTCGCCGGAATGTCGAAATCCCCCTGCTCGGCGAACAGACCCTTGTAGCTGTCGAATTCGCTCATGTAAATCTTGGTCGCATAGGACGCGCCGACCGAGACCCGGTCGAACTTTCCGAGCCATCCCACCCGGACACCGAATCCCCACGAGTCATCGGTTCCGGGATTTGCCAGCACGCTCGGAGGATAGGTCGAGATCTGGGCGAAGGGCTGAAGACCGTACGACTTGAAGCGCTGGTAGCCGATCAAAGGCGAGATTCCCACCGAATGATTATCATGGAATTTCCAGGCCACGGTCGGTGCGATGATGAGCTGGCTGAGATTAACCCCCAGCGCCCCGACGCCGCAAAGCGGATTGAGGCGAACCGATCCCGGAGGCGCGAGAAACAGAGCGGAGCAATCCGTCGATGCTCCGGACTCGTAGGTCGTATTCATTCCCCCGTTGCCGTACACGGTCACGCCCAGCGACACCGTGGGGCTGTACATCATGTTGTAACCGAACTCGGGGATGAAGAAATCTTCGTTGTCGCTTCCCTCGCTGAAATTCGCGCCCGCCGGGCTGCCAAACCGGCTCGCCTCCCGGATAGGCCGGAACCAGTCGATGCCGGCATCCAGCCGCTGGCCGACCCACACCATCTGGGCGGGGTTATTGGCGCCGCCAAAGGTGTCGTCGGTGAACGCGGTGGCCACCCCGACCCGGCCTTTGCCCTTCATGCCGTAGCCATGGGAGAAATAACCATTGGTGGCAGATGCGATCATCGGCAACAGGCAGCCCGCGGCAACCAGCGAACATGCCAACTTCTTCATTCTCATGACGGAAACCTCCCTTGTGCGTCCTGCTGTGCTTGTGGTGCAAAAGGCGGCGTCCCAAGTGCCCGCCACCAACCCTACAAATTGAGGGGGATCATACCGAAACCCCTTCAAACATCAACATAAAATCTTCTTTCGAGGTCATTGCGCGGGCTAATCGCCCTTTCCCTTTCTGGCGCCCCCCAATTGCCGCCTTACCGCCACAACGTCCCGCCCCTGCAAGGCAAAGGGGAAAGACATGATGTCCGAAGGGCTCGAATCGCCGAAGGGACGGTTGCACGCCGAAACCTGCTCGTCATGGGTGCCGGGACAACCCGAGGTCCGAAACGGCCTGCCGGAGCCGATGATGCATTCCAGCGTCTGCCGCGGAAAGCCAAAGTCGATGACGCGGCCTTCCTCATCGAAGGTCATGTCGCGGAGGTTGCCCCCGGCGTAATCGATGAGAAACCGCCCTAGCTGGACCCTCCGCCACTGACCGTGGTCGCATGCCGGCCAGTCCTCCATCAGGGAGCCCCGTTCGGGGAAGAAGGCGAACATGTGGTTATGTCCGCCCATGTCCTTCACCCGCTGCACCACGTCCAGCATTTCGCGCTCGGTCTCGCCCATGCCGCAGATCAAATGCACGCCGAACTTCTCCGGACCATACACCTGCGCCGACCACTCGATGGCCTGCCAGTACCGTTGCCAGGTGTGGGGGCTGGCCACACCCTTGCCCCGGGTGCGGTCGAAGATTTCGGGCGTCGCGGCATCCAGCGCCACGGTGAAAATGTCCGCACCCCTGTCCTTCAGTTCCACCAAGTCGTGTTTGGTCATGGTGGTCGGATTCGAGAGTATGGAAACCGGGACGCCGGGGACCTCCCTCACCCATTTCTCCAGCAGCACGCGGGTGGCGGCGTCGGATTCGGGATGAGTGATCATCGAGATGCACATGCGCTCGAAGCGGCCGCGGTCGCCACCGCCCCGGACCCGGTCGATGACCTCCTCGTAGCGCGCCGTGGGCCAGTCGACGCGGATAAAGTTGCGGTCGGCATAATCCCGCGCCTCCTCCCGGTGGCGCGCCAGTCCGCAGTAGGCGCAGTTCGCGCGGCAGCCCTCGGGATAGGTCACCAGCAGATTCAGGCAATGGGTGCATTCGGTGCGGTGCATTTTCCCCGGAATCAATCCAAGGGTTATCGCCGCCGCGGTGCTCATTTGGACGTACTGCGGCGAGCGCACCTCCGGGGTGCGCGCGTGGTAGTCGGGTCGATACAAGCGCACCGGTTGGCCGGAATCAATCGTTGAACTCATTCCGTGTCTCCATGGATGGAAGCGACGACACCCGTCAGCATCAGCGCCGGGACAGGATTTCCTTGCCCGCGCTCAGGAACTGCTCCGCCCGGCGCTCGTCGATGGCGAGCCTGATCAACTTGTGGCAGACGTCCAGGGCGGCGCCCAGCGCCGCCGCCGNNCCGCCACGGCCGGAGCCGACGTTGCGACCCGCGGCGACGGTCCGCGTTCCCCCTCGACAAATCCCAATCCCAGGAGCATCCGCAGCGAGTCCCCCAGGTTCGGCAGGCCGGCGCCACGATCCAGCAGTTGCGCCAGCGTGGAGCGCCCGTCCGCCAGGATCAGCGCAAACCGCAGCGGCTGCGGCAACCCGTGCTTGCGGGTGGCAATCTCTTCGTTTCCCTTCTCGGTCTTGGCGTAAACGGCTGCCGGGTTCATGGATCATGCCGATAGTTCTTCGATGATCCGGTAGATCAGGCGCACGGTGATTACCACATAGATCGCGCCAAACAGGAAGATCAGCGACACCAGCAGATTGATCACTTCCGCCGGAAGCAACGAGAAAAACGGCGTGACGAAATAGCCCGCCGTAAACAGGGTCACCAGCGCGCTGAGGGTGCCCCAGGTCTTGCCCACCACGCCGCCCGGCACATTCTTTTTCAGCGACAGGACAAGATACAGGCATTAAACCATCACCACTATGGCGGCAATACTGACGAAACAAGCTGACGTCGAATTTCACCGGCGCACGCTCCCCAATTCTTCGTAACCCCCGGGTCGCTTCGGTCCGGGCGCCGGCAGGTTACTACGCGCGATTGCCTTGGCCCAGAGCACCGCTTTGCGCCCCGTTACCGGAACCAGCCGGGAAGGCTATCTTCCCCGAATCGGGGTATTTCGCCTTGACCCCAGTCAAAGCGGCGCCTCAGACGGCGAAGTACTCCTCGAAGGCGATCCAGCCCCGGCGCTGTTGCTCATCCGTGGCGGCGGCCGGCGTACCCCACGACCATTTCAGGGATTCCCGGGTCCGGAGGGCGCGTTCGATGGCGGGCCCGAACAACTCACGAACCGTTTCCTCATATTCGAGCAGGGCCCCGCATTCCCCCGCCATCCAACGGGCCGCCGCCCGCCCGGCCTCCTCCCCCGACAGGACCGCCGCGCTAATGCCCGCGCCGGTAATGGGATGGGTGAGGCCGGCGGCATCGCCTGCCAAGACGACATCGCCCGTGACCAGGGCCCCCCGCATCCCGCCGAGGGGGATCGCTCCCCCGGTCCGCCGCAGGATCTCCGGGCCCACCAGGCCAGCGGCCACCAACTTCCGGTGAAGATCGTCCAGGGGCGGTTTAAGGTTGCGGCCGAACGCCTCGTCGATGCCAAGTCCCAGATTCGCGCTGGATCCCCGCGGGAAAAGCCAGGCGTAGCCGCCGGGATAGTCGGGAGACAGCCATACCATGGTTTCCGTGAGGCTCCGTCGGAGCGGCACGGTATATTGGCGGGAATGGGCGACGCGCTGGGGCGGCAGCCCGAGCAGACCGGCCACTTTGGACATGGGGCCGTCGGCCGCCACCAGAACCCGGTACCCCACCTCCCATCGCCGGCCGCCTTGCCGAACGCGGGCAACCCGCTCACGGAAATCCACCGACTCGAGCCGGCTCTGGAGCCGGAGCTCGGCGCCGGCAGCTCGTGCGCGTTCCGCCAGCGCCTGATCGAACGCCGCGCGGTCGATCATCAGGCCGGAAAACGGAGAGTCCTTGACCGCCCCCGATGGCAGAAAGCTTCTCATCCCGGAGATGCGCTGCTGCAGGACGGGCTCCCCTGCGACATAACGGCCCAGAGGCATGGGAATGAACTCGGCGCATTGCACCGGTTCTCCCACCCGCCGCTTCTTGTCGAGGGCGATTACGCGGGCGCCATGGCCTGCCGCCGCACCGGCGGCCGCGCCTCCCCCAGGCCCCAGGCCCACGACCAGCACATCGCAGTCGGCTTCGTTCAACGCGCGGTCCCGATTTCCGCCGCCAGGGCCGCGCGGGCCACCGTCACGAAGTCTCCCGGCACCAATGTCATCAGGTCCACCTCGCGCAGGGCAAAGAATCCGCTGATGCGAGCTTCCAGCTCCTCGACGGGACAATCCTTGAGAACCGCCTCCAAATCCGCGACGGCGCGCCGCGGGCTCACGAACATATCGCCGGTAAACCAAACCTGCCTCACGCGCGCCGATCCGCTGTCGTAAGCCAGGCTGGCCCGCAGCAGCCCGCCGGCAAACTTCCGGCTCGCCTCCAGGATCGGGGCATCGGAGGCCGGACGCGATACCAGGTTTACCCAGCCCGGGGTGTCGATTTCTTCCAGCGCGCGCTGGTAACGGGTATGCTCCGCGGCAACCATTTCCCCCGCAGCAAACGCCACAGCGAACTCCTTGGCCAAGGCTGCCGTGATCCGGGCTTTCACCTCTGCCAGCACCGGCACCCGTCCCAGCAGCTCGCGCAGGCTGGTCACGCGCTCCCGGGCCGATGCGATGGCCTTGTCCGAAAGCTTCTCGGCCGGGATGCGCAGCACCCTCAGCATCCGCTCCACGTCAAACTCGATCAGCAGGGTGCCCTGGTACATGAGCGCGTCGCCGTCGAACGCGCCCCCGGTGCCGGAGATCTTGCGTCCGTCCACTTCGATATCGTTGCGCGGCCGGTAGCGGGCATCCACGCCCAGGGCGCTGATGCCGCGGGCCGCGGCTTCGCAGATGCGGCGGGAGATAGCCCCCATGTCCGCGGTCCCCAGCTCGGCCTTGGTCAGATAGAGTTCCCAGCCGATCTGGCCTTCGTCGAAATAGATCGCCCCCCCGCCGGTGATGCGCCGCTGCACGGTGATGCCGTGGGCCCGGCAATAATCCAAATTGAGTTCCTGCTCGGCGCTCTGGTGGTATCCGAGCAACGCGCTGGGCGTGAAACGAAGGAAGCGCAGGGTGCTGGGCGACTCACCGGCTTGGCGCGCCTCCAGCAGCGCACGGTTCAGCGCGAAATTCTGGGCCGGGGGCCGCAGCCCGGTGTCCAGCAAGCGCCAGACCCGCGGTCCAGTCTCATTCACGCCGGGCCGTCCGCCGAGACGACCCGGATCGAAGCCAGCGTACCCTGTCGCGAAACGAGACGCCGCCGCTCGCGCTCCTGGGCGATGATCTGGTCCACATCAAGTTGCAGCGCCCCCCCATCACCCTCCAGGGCCGCAACCTGCTCCCCGACCGCCATTGAGCAGCAGGCCGAGGTCACGCGCACGCCGCGGCCGAGGCGCACCGCCAGTTCCACCATGCCGTCGGAGGGATGGGCCAGGCCATTGAGCCCGGCGAGCACCGCGTAACCGTCGATTTCGCTCTTCACCCTCCCGGCCGGCCGCGCGCAGCCGAGCAGCACCGGAACGTCCGGAAGCGCCTCGCGGGCATCCAGGAAGAATGCCCCGACCGCGGGGCTTTCCGGGACCGCGAAGGGCCGATGCTCAGGCGCATAGAAGGGCATCGCCACCACCAGCACCAAGGCATCGGGCCGGTGGCGCACCACCATTTCCAGGGCGCGCCATTCGCCCAGCAGGGACCCGTAGTGAAGCCCGATGACGATATGGGGCACGACCTTCATCCGGGTGGCCGCCAGGGCCTCCAGGCTGCGCTCGAAATCGTCCACGGAACGCCGCAGGTGGTAGACCTGGGTGACGGTATCCTGGGCCCCGATCACGTCCAACATCGCCACGTCGATCCCCGCGTCTTCCATGCGCCCGGCCACGGCCTCGTCGGCAAGCGCCGTATGCACCGCGATCCGGAAGCCCGGGAAAGCGTCCTTGATGCGGCGAATGACAGGATAGAAGGGGTCGTACTCCACCTCGTTCCGGAGATTGGACCCACCCGTCAGCAGAAGTCCGCGAGCGCCCGCCTCGATCTGCTGGCTGACCACGGACCACAGGACCTCGGGGCTGCGGGCGGGAATCATGGACTCCAGAATCCTCGCCTTGCAGTGGTCGCACTGCAGGCTGCAGTCGGCCCCCGTGATCGAGACGGCGGGCCAGGCGCTCGTCCCGCAGCCGTCGATCTCGGAAGTTCGGAAGGACTTGAAAGACGGCGTGTAGAAATGAATGTCGCCGACCCGGGTGCCCGCCACTTCCGCCATTCTCCGCTCCATCCGGTGCACCAGCCCGGCGTCAAGCTGGATGCCTTCCAGCGCCTCGACGCGAGCCAGAACCTCGAGCCAGGATGTCACGGTGTATCGGCGTTTGTTCTCAGGGCGCTCGGCGCGGCTCCGGGCCGGGCCGATTCGCTCAAGCCTGGCTGCAGCCCCCGAAGCCCTCGGCATTCATCTTGGCCTCGAAGGCCGACGCGGCGGCGGCGCCGGTCACCAGACCTCCTGCCTCCCCGTCCCAATTGGAGGGCTTTAACTTCACCATCCAGCCCGCCCCATAGGGGTCGGAATTGATGCTGGCCGGCTTGCCTGCAAGATCCTCGTTCACCGCGACGATCTCCCCTGAAACCGGCGTCTTCACCGGTCCCACCCATTTGCCCGATTCCACGGTGGAGACCGATTTGTTCTGCTCGATGGCCTTGCCGGCCTTCTTCGGCGTGACAGAGACGATTTGCCCCGCCAGCGCGCACGCATAGGCGGTCATACCCACGGTCACGTTGCCATCCGCTTCGCGCCGTGCCCAAACGTTGTTCTCGACGTTGTAGTAGAGATCGTCCGGAAGGTTGCAGCCCTTAACGTTCGCCATGCGATTCCCCTTGTTGACGAGTCAGAAAAAAAGAACCTTGTCGCTGCTCAGGATCATGTCCGCAAGAACACCCCCGCTCGAGACCTCATCCACTTCCGTGATGAGGTCCGGCTCCTCGATTTCATATCCGGGCAATGCGGGCCGGCACAAATGAAACTTTGCGCCGGCATTCTTGGCATCCCTCATGAACTCGATAATTGTCTTACCACCCTCCAGCGCCGTCAATTTCTCGGCGACGCCCCGTTCGCAGAGACGCACCCCTTCCATGGTGAAAAAGATCGTGACGCGGGCGTCCATGGAGGCCAGCAGCGCGCCCATGAAGAACGGCGTCGCACAGCGCTGAGGCGTGCTCGGGCCGCTGGTCATGACGATAATCACCGACTTCTCGTCACCGTCTCCCGGCTGGCTCTCGGACATGGAAGGATGCAGTTGTCAGGTTGATGCCCCTCGGGGAGCTGGGGCATGGACAAAAAGCAAACGGCCGGCCACCGGGGCCGGCCGTCACCCGTCTGACGTCATCCACTACATATACAGACAGATGTCGGACTCGCCGGCGAACTCAAAGAACGTCGCGGCGCCGCCGTACTCAATGTTGTCGATGAACTCGCCGTGCTCGAAACCGAACAGGTCCACGGTCATCTGGCAGCCGATGAACTTCACCTCGGCGTCTAGGCATAGCTGGCGCAGGTCCGGAATCGATGCCACCCCCTTCTGGGCGATGGTCTGCTTCATCAGGCCGGTCGCGAGGGACTCGAAGCCGGGAACCACCGCCTGCACCGCGTTGGGAATGTTCCAGTTGATGTCCCGGAACCACTTCGGTCCGAACGGCATCTTCATGGGCATTCCCGGGTTGCCCAGTGGGCTGACCTTGAGCCCGCTCAAGTCCCGCTTCAGCAGGTTGAGCCCGTAGAAAGTGAAGAAGATCTGGACCTCGTAACCCAGCGCCGCTGCGGTGGAAGAGAGGATGAACGGCGGGTACGCCCAATCGAGCGTCCCCTTGGTGGCGATAATGGCAAGCTTCTTAGGTTCCACGGTCGGTACCTCCGGGAAAAATGGCGCGGCTGCGCCGGTTTAATTCGGGCAGACCGCCAGGATCACTTCTTCTTCATGAAGAACTGGTATTCGCCGCTCGCCTCCGCCGAGGAAAGCAGTTCATTTCCGGTCTGCTTGGCGAAAGCCTGCATGTCCTTCACGGAGCCCGGATCGGTCGCCATGACTTTCAGGACTTGGCCCGATTGCATTTCGGCGAGGGCCTTCTTGGTGCGCAGAATGGGCAAGGGACAGTTCAGGCCCCGGGCATCAAGCTCTTTGTCGAAATTCATGTACTACCTCCTGTAAAAAAATACGGGGCTGGAACTCGGGCCGCCCCACTCCCCATGTTGCCTCGGAATCACCCGGGCGCCGACAGGGAATGCCCCGCCCGCGCCCAGGCAATAATCCCGCCTTCCAAATTGTAGACATTGGAAAGGCCCTTGGCCGCCAGGAACGCGCAGGCTTGAGCCGAGCGCGCGCCCGAGCGGCAGTAAAACACCGTCGGCACGCCGTCGCCGTACTCTTCACCCTTCACAGGCAACAGGTGCAGCGGCAGGTGCGTCGCTCCGCCGATCATCCCCGCGGCCCACTCGGCGTCGGTGCGCACATCCACGAGGCGCACCGGGCCGCGAGCTTGCATCTCCAGCAGGCCGGCCGGGTCCACGTTCTTGACGGAGGAAAAGAACATCGGCCCCGCGCTGAATATTAAAGTTCGGTAATATACCAAATCGCTCCGGGGAGCGAAACCCGGTGATGCCAGGGCCCTCATGCCACCGCCTGGTAATAAAGATTCTGCGGATGCCGGGCCTGGGCGAAGAAATGCCAGCGCTCGACCATCAGTCCCAGGTACTGGACCAGAAACGCGACCGCGAGCAGCACGGCACCGCCGCCGGCAAGGCCCGCCGCCAGCAGCCCTGCCGGCGCCAGGAATGCCAGCACGACGAAAGCCCACTGGGTTTGCGCCACGCGCCTCTCGGGGCTGCCGTGGAAGAACTCCCGCGTGTTGAATGACCCGCCCATGGCGCCCTGGGCCTTCTGCGCGATGCGGGGGTGCCTGACCCCGATCGCCGTCTGCAGACTGGACTTGTGCTTGAGCCGGGCATTGCGAATCAGGCTCGCGCCCCGCGTGGCAAGCCCGAACAGCGTCAGGACGATGGCCCAACCGCCGAGGAATCCGGCCACCGGCGTGCCGCCCGCCGCCGCATAAGCCGCCGCCAGCGTGAATCCCGAGGCCGAACCCAGCAGCAGAAAATTGATCGGGGTCAGGGGCGTGGCCCATTCCTGGAGAAACTTGATGCAGGCGTAGATCATTCCGGTGCACAGGAACAGGATAAAGCAAAGCACCATGGCCAGCGCCCCAACCAGCAGGGTCGGGTCAACGCTGAGCACGCCGCCCAGCGTGAAAAGGGGCGTGGTCATTCCCAAATAGTGGCCCGCCCCATAGGCAAAAACCGCTCCCATGAAAGCGGGCAGCACGATGACCTCCCGGGACAGCCAGGACGTGCGCCAGCGGGCAATGGCCCGCCAACCCCGCTCCGGGTGCCCCAGGTGAAAAAACGAGGCCACAAGACCGAGGCCCAGGAGGACCAGCGCCAGGGCGTTCCCTCCGGCATAAAACGAATCCTGAGGATGGGGCAACAGCGCCAGCGCCGCGTAGACGTCGACGGTGAACAGGGCCAGGAACAGGCCCTGCCCGGCGCCTATCAGGGTCGTCAGAAACAGCACGGAAAGCGCCGGATGCATGGTCTCGCCCTACCAGCTGGTCACGTCGTCCAGGGACGGCTCGGAGAGCCGCGGCTTCGGCAGCTTGCCGTCGACCTTGAGCGGGTTGTCCGCCCGCACCAGCTCTTCCTCCCGGATGCGCATCTCGGTGCGCCGCCGGGGCAGGTAGTGATTCGCCGGATTCGTGCCCCATTCCGGCATCAGCTGATACCCTCCTTCCTCGCGGATCGCCAGGGAGACTTCCGAGTCCGGATCATGGACGTCGCCGAACAGCCGCGCGTTGGTGGGGCATGCTAGCACGCAGGCGGGCTTGCGCCGGTCGGGGGGCAGCGACTGGTCGTAGATCCGGTCCACGCACAGGGTGCACTTCTTCATGACCTTCTGGTGCTCGTCCAGCTCCCGCGCGCCATAGGGGCAGGCCCAGGAGCAGTACTTGCAGCCAATGCATTTGTCGTAATCCACCAGCACGATCCCGTCCTCCGCCCGCTTGTGGCTCGCCCCCGTGGGACAAACCGGCACGCACGGAGGATCCTCGCAATGGAGGCAGGACTTCGGAAAGTGAACGGTCTGAGTCTTGGGATACTCGCCCACCTCGAAGGTCTGGACCCGGTTGAAGAAGCAGCCGGTCGGATCCGCGCCGTAGGGATTGTCGTCGGACAGATAGCCCGCCTGGCCGGACGTATTCCACTCCTTGCAACTGGTGACGCAGGCATGGCAGCCGACGCAAACGTTCAGGTCTATGACCAGGGCGAGCTGGGTCATTTGTACTCTCCCTTTCCGCCGACAAACGCCATCCAGGCCCGGGTCAGCGCGGAGGTGCCCGGCAGCGCCGGCATGGGATCGAACTGCGGCCAGGTTTCCCGCGGCTCGTCCGCGGCTGCCTTGTAGATGCGCACCCGCACGTCGTACCA
>DKBC01000045.1 GCA_002451065.1 Betaproteobacteria bacterium UBA6910 | reverse complement strand
TAACGGCACAACTGAGCGGCAGCCGCCGACCGGAACGGTGGGGCGCAAAGGGGGTGTCCGATGACCCCGGACCTTTGGAACGGAGAGGCGGGGCGGCTGTTCGCTCCAGTGACCTTGTTGAACTGAGCCGCTGGCGCGGCGGCCTTCGGCGGGATCGGGGTCCGGGTCGTGTTCATGGTCGGTTTTGTGGGGCGAGTCATCCGCACTCACGGGCATCCTCGCCCCACTATGAAAATACCGAACTACTCCTCCATCGCTCAATTCCAGCAGCTCGTCGAGCTCAAAGATTATCGCGGGCCAACCAAGAAAGAATATGTCCGCTACGTCCGCAAGTTCGCCGAGCACCTCCAGGCGGATCCGGCCACCGCCACCGAGGACCACCTGCGCGAGTACTTTCTGTTCTTGCGCCAGAAGAAGGGCTACAGCCGCAGCCCCATGAACGTGGCCAAGTGCGCTCTGCGCTGCTTCTACCGCGAGTGCCTGCACGTGGAGGGCTGGACGGTCTTCGAGGAGTTGCGCATCGCCCAGCCGGAGGTGTTGCCGATGGTCCTGTCGCGGGAGGAGGTCCGCCGCGTGCTCGACGCGGTGCGCGAGGTCCGGTTCCGCACCTGTCTGCGCCTGATGTATCACTGCGGCCTGCGGGTGGGCGAGGCCGTGCGCCTGGAGATCCGCGACCTGCACAACACCCATACCGATCAGCCCCGCCTCCATGTGCGCAACGGCAAGGGCGGCAAGGACCGCTACGTGCCGCTGGCCCCGGTGATGGTCGGGGAACTGCGCGCCTGGTGGAAGGTCCACCAGCATCGCACCTGGCTCTTCCCTTCGCCGGGCCGGGGCTGGGCCGAGCGGGCCCACTCCCTGTCCGCGGCCATGCAGCAGGCGACCGAACCCATGAGCACCAGCGCCGTCCAGATGGCCTTCAAGCTGGCCCGCGCCCAGAGCGGCACCAACCCGGCCGCCACCTGTCACACGCTGCGCCATAGCTACGCCACGCACTTGCTGGAGGAAGGGGTCTCCTTGCTCCAGATCAGCCGTTACCTCGGCCACGCGTCGCTCGACACCACCGTCGTCTACACCCACCTCACCCACGTCAGCGAGGCGCGCACGCAACAGGCCCTGGCCACCCTCTATCGCCCGGCCCAGGCCTGAGGCGTGATCCCCCTGGCCGAAGTCCTGCGCCGGCACTGGCCGGCGTACGCACGGCGTTTTGGCGCGCGGCTCCTGCCCTCGCACCGGCACGCCGTGCGGTGTCTTCTGCGCTGCCGCACCCCGGCGCTGGGGGGCCAGCTCTATCGCTGCGACTGTGGGCGGGTGGCATACCGTTACCACTCCTGCAACCACCGGGCCTGCCCCCGCTGTGGGCAGGCCGACGCCACCGAGTGGCTGGCCCGCCAGCGCCAGAAGTTGCTCCCGGTGCCCTACTTCCTGGTCACCTTCACCGTGCCCGCCACGTTGCGCCGGCTGATCCGTTCGCACCAGCAGTTGCTGTACCGCGCGCTGCTGCAGGAGAGCGCCCGCGCCCTGCAGGACGTGGCCCGCACTCACCGGAACCTCGGCGCCGAGATCGGGTTGCTGGCCGTGCTCCAGACTTGGGCGCGCGACCTGCACTATCATCCGCACGTCCATTGCGTGGTGCCGGCGGGCGGGCTCGCGGGCCATAGCCTGCGCTGGGTCCGGCCCAGGGATCCGGACTACTACCTGCCCCAGGCCATGCTGGCCCAACGCTTCCGCAACCGGTTACGGGCGGTGGTGCGCACGGAGTTACCGGAGGCTTACGCCGCCCTCCCGCCGCAGGTGTGGCGCAGGGACTGGGTGGCCGACGTGCAACCGGTGGGCTCGGGCGAGCCGGCCTTGAAGTACCTGGCCGCCTACGTCTATCGCACCGCCTTCAGCGCCGAGCGCATTGTGGCCGACGAGGCGCGGGGCGTGACGTTTCGTTACCGGGACAACACGGGACAAGAACGCACGCTGACGCTGCCGGCCGAACGGTTCCTGCACCGGTTCCTGCAACATGTGCTGCCGCAGGGCCTGCAGCGGGTGCGCTCTTTCGGGTGGCTGGCGCCAGCGGCCAAAGCCCGGTGGCAACGGGTGCTCGCGCTGCTGGATTGGAAGACACCCGCGCTGGTGCTGCCGGGCCCGCTCCCGCCGCCGCGCTGCCCCTGCTGCCAGCAGCCCATGGTGCTCGTCGGCCAGTTACCCCGGCCCCCGCCCTGAACCGATGCACGCTCCCACCCTTGCCCTGGGTCCCGCCCCGCGACCGCACGCCGCGGCGGCCCACGGGGCGGTGTCGTCCGTGGGGGGAAAACTCAGCGCGCCGGGTGCCCGCGGTCCCGCGCAAGGGCTCCGGCCGGAGCTGGCGCCAGTGGGTCGGTGGGAGCATCGGAGGCCGCGGCGGCGGGGGAGAAGTTGGCGGCGGTGAGAAAGGGCGGGGCCGACGCAGAAACGGCCCAGAAAGCAAAAGACAAAAGGCACGGTTGGCCACACTCGGGGCTCGTTCAACCAGAGTTAG
>DKBC01000178.1 GCA_002451065.1 Betaproteobacteria bacterium UBA6910 | reverse complement strand
ACGATGTACTGCCAGCGGTACGCCGCCAGCACCGTCGCGTGCAGCCGCTCCGTCTCCTGCGCCGTGAGCGCCTGTCCCTCGACCCCGATGAAATAATCCGCGTCGGCGCGCGCCTGGATCTGGAGCAGACCGTCCACCGCGGCGACGAGTTCGATCAAGTCGCCGACGGCCCGGTCACGCTGTTCCGGCGAAAGCTTCGCGTTCTCCCGGACCCATTCCAGCTCGTCCAGGATCGCGTGCTGGGACTCCTCCTTCCAGTGGAACAGGAACACGTCCTTCCAAAGCTCGGAGAGATTCCCGTCGGGTTCGATGCTCTGGCGGTAATGGGCCTGGGTGAAGAGCTCGATGTGGCAGGTGAGGCCGAGCACCGCCCAAGTGGACTTGCCGAGCACCACGGACGCCACATCGTTGGGCTGGGGCAGGAAGGCGTAGCCCTCGGGCATGCCCTCCCCGCTCATGCGCTCGAGACGGCGGAACATCTCCTGGTGCTTCAGTTCCTCGTCGGTGAAGCGCACCAGGGCCTCCAGCGCGGTCTGGTCCCCGAGCCAGTGTTCCCGGCTCACCTCCAGGATCTTGGCGCCGATGAAGCGTTCCACCAGTCCGAACATGTTGGCGTAGGTGCGGCCCTGGATCTGGCTCAGGAACCGGCGCTGGTCCGGCCGCAGGAACTCCAGCCGGTTCACCCGGGACAGGCCGTCGGGCAGGAACTTCCTGGTGAAGTCGAACTCCCGGCCGCGAAACACGTCCCGGTCGATGTCCCAGCGGATGCGCTTGGACACTTCGATGCACTTGGCGTAACGGCTGTTGCCGATCTCGTTCTGTGTGACTTGCATGATATCCCTCCGTCTTCGGTTGCTGATTGATGAGAGTTTGAACTTCAGAGCCCGACCAGCCTGCCCGCCAAGCCGCGTCGACCGGCCCTGGCAAGGATGGACTGGGCGCTTATCCTGGACGGGTCGTAGTCCACCAGCATCAGTCCCTGGAGCCTCGGGCTGGGCGCGACGCGCCCGACCCCACGCAGGTCCCGAATGGCCTGCTGGACTTCCCCCAGAGCCTTTTCCCTGGGGGACCCCGCAAAATGAATCACCACATTCGCCGTGTACGTCTTCATGTGTTTTCTCCTTTCTCTACGGATTCGATTTGAGAGCTCCGACCACGCGGCCCTGCGTGAATCGGTGCTGTTTCCGGTCACCCGGGGAACGGCACCCGCCGCCGGGTCCGCAACGCGGTACCCGCCAACTCCGCCGCCACCGATCCCGCCTCGCTGGGATCCACCCCGATGTCCTTCAGCAGCCGCGCATCGAGGCCTTCCAGCACCCGCTTCTGGCGGCGCCAGCAGCGCGCCTGTGCGAAGGAAGCCCGGCGCCGGCCCCATTCCTCGCGGATGAATTTCAACCATTGCCCCGTGGCGCGGAGCGGGCGCGGCCGGCAGGGGGACTCGGAGACTGCCGCGTCGCGCGGGGTCCCGCTGCTCCCGGACCCGATCATGGCCGCCTCGGCTGCGCCGAAGCCGCTGGACGCCGAAGCCCGCATAGCCCATGCATCCGCCTCGCTGCGAGCCGCGACCACGCCCCCTGCCTTGCCCGTCGCCGGCTCGTCCATGACCGGCCAGCGGCCGACAAAGCTTTCCGGGGAGAGAAAAGTTCCGTAATCCATCTGTTCGCTCATGTCCGCCTCCTCCTGTTGCCCGTTGCTGTTCGAGTCACCCGATTGGCGCATTTGCTTCGTGCCATGGGACGCAGATTACGGAGCCCTTGTAGCGGCGGGATTTCAGAACGGATTGACTTTGTTTCGGTTTGTAACCGGCCGGTAGGCAGGAGAACTTGGCCGTTGACCTCAGCGGCTATAATGGCCAGGAACCGGTGCTTCCCGAAAAGCCATGTCCAGCGAAGCAACAATCCTGATCGTGGAGGATGACCGCGACGTGCGCGCGGTCCTCAAGGAATACCTGTCGGAACATGGTTACGAGGTTGTGGAGGCGGGCAGCGGCGCCGAAATGCGGAAGGCGCTGGAGCGCGCCATCCCCCACGCGGTTCTGCTGGACCTGAACCTTCCGGGGGAAGACGGCTTGACCCTGGCCCGTTATCTCCGGGAGCGGCACCACCTGGGCATTATCATGGTCACCGGCCAGGGGGACGTGGTGGATCGCATCGTCGGCCTGGAGATGGGCGCGGACGATTACCTGGCGAAGCCCTTCGATCTTCGGGAACTGCGGGCCCGCCTCAAGAGCGTGCTCAGGCGCTACCGGACGGCGGGGACGGAGGGAGAAAAACGCGCCCGGCAGGCTTCTCCCCGAATCCCCGTGGGGGCCTGCTCCCTGGACCTGGCCGCTCACCGCCTGCTGGACGGGGACGGGCGGGAAATTCCCCTCACCGCTATGGAATTCGACCTGCTGAAGGTCTTCGCCGAGCACCCCCATCAGGTGCTGAGCCGAGATCAGCTGCTTTCCCTGACCCGCAACCGGGAGTGGGAGCCGTTCGACCGGTCCATTGACATCCGCATTGCCCGCCTGCGCAAGAAGATCGAGGCGGACGCCGACCGGCCGCAACTGATACGCACGGTGCGCGGCGCCGGGTACATGTACGTTCCCGGGGGCAAGGATCCGCAGAGTTTGTAACCGGCATGTTTCAGTGGTTTCGGGCAGGTAACTCCGGCTACCGCCGGGAAAGCCCGGCGCTACACTTCTTCTCAGGCAAAATTCCGGATCGCCATCCCATGGGACAGATTCGACCTAACGAAGACGCGTTTTCAGAGTTGCTGGGAAACGAAGGCATGGCGGTATTCCTTCTCGCCAAGGGCGTCGAAGACTGCAACGACGCTGCGTGCCGCCTGCTCGGGCGGACCAAGGAGGAACTCGTCGGCCACTCGCCCCTGGAATTCTCGCCGCCGATCCAGCCCGATGGAGCGCTGTCGGCGCAGGTGGGGCGGGAGCGCATCGAGAGCGCCCTCTCCGGCCTGCCCCAGTGGTTTGAATGGGAGTTTGCTCTCCCGGACGGTGCGCCGGCGCATTGTCTGGTGCACCTGGAGGCGATGCGGGTGGACGGCAACCGGCGGCTGATGCTGCGGGTGCGCGACCTCTCCCACCTGGCCAGGGCAGAGCAGGCGCTGGCGGATACGGAATCCCGCCTGCAGCAGATCCTGGACAACGCCACCGCCGTGGTTTTCGCGAAGGACGCCGAGGGCCGCTACCTGTTTGCCAACCGCCGGTTCCGTGCCCTGTTCCGGAAGCGTGGCACGGACATCATCGGGCGCAAGGACGGGGACATCTTCGAACCGGAGATGGCTGCCCGCTTCCGGGCCAATGATTTGAAAGTGCTGGAAAACCGCAAGGCCATCGAATTCGAGGAACAGGCGCCCCAGCGGGACGGCGTCCACACCTATCTCTCGGTCAAGTTCCCCCTGTTCGGCCGCGATGGGACCCCCTACGCCGTATGCGGCATCGCCACCGACATCACCGAACGGAAGCGCCACGAGGAGGCGCTACGCAGCGCGGCGCTCGCGGTTTCGGGCGCGGAGGGCCCCACCGTATTCCAGGAGTTGGTGCGCTATCTCGCCACCATCCTGGGCGTGGACGTGGCGTTCATCGCCCTCCACTCGGGAGAATGCCCTGAGACGCTTCGCATGGAGGCGTTTTACGTTGACGGCCGGGTGATTGAGAAATTTGATTACGCCAGGGCCGGCACCCCGTGCGAAACCGTGGTCGGGCGGGAGTTCAAGTACTACCCAAGCAAGCTGCAGGATCTGTTCCCGCTGGACTTGGACTTCCGGAAGCTGGCGCTCCAAGCTTACGCCGGTTTTCCTCTCAATGATTCCCG
This sequence comes from Betaproteobacteria bacterium UBA6910, assembly GCA_002451065.1. Lineage (GTDB taxonomy): Bacteria > Pseudomonadota > Gammaproteobacteria > Burkholderiales > UBA6910 > UBA6910. The sequence goes on along the minus strand of DKBC01000178.1, from coordinate 4,815 downwards.
GGGCCAACCCCTGGGCCTCATATCCGTGGTGTCCCGGAGCCAGCTGCCCGACCGCCAGTTCACCGAGGCAATCCTCAAGATCTTCGCCGCCCGGGCAGCGTCGGAGATCGAGCGCCATCGCGCCGACGAAGCCTTGCGCAACTCGGAGGCCGGCTACCGGGCCATCTTCGAGGCCAGCAACGACGCCATCTTCATCCACGACTGGGACAGCGGCGCCATCGTCGACGTCAACCCCAGGGCCTGCGCCGCCTACGGCTACAGCCGCGAGGAACTGCTGGAGGCCCGCGTTGCCGATCTGAGCAGCGGCATTCCCCCGTACACGGCCGCCGACGCGATGCGTCACATCACCGCGGCCAAGGCGGGCACACCCCAGCGCTTCGAGTGGCAGCGCCGCAACAAGGATGGCAGCCTGCATTGGGACGAGGTAAGCCTGGCCCCGGCCATGATTGCAGGCCAACGGCGCCTGCTGGCCATTACCCGCGACATCACGGAGCGTAAGGCAGCGGAGGAGCGGTTGCGCGCTGGTGAAGAGCAATACCGGGCGATCTTCAATGCCTCAGCCGACGCGCTGATGTTGTGGAACAGCCGCCTCCAGCGCGTGGACGTTAACCCGGCTCACGAGAAGATCTTCGGCTTCGCGCGCGAGGACGTTGTCGGTCGGGGCTTCGAGGACCTGCCGTATCCCGCAGAGCTGGCCCAGCCGCGCATAGAGACGCTGCGACGCGCTCTCGCCGGGGAGGTCTGCCGGGTGGAGCTAGAGGCGGTGCGCAAGGATGGCCGGCGCATCATGACCGAGCTGCGCGCCATTCCGTTCCTGCACCGCGGCGAGCCGCACGTGCTGCAGATCGCGCGCGACATCACCGAGCGCAAACTGGCGGAGCAGCAACGCGCCCAGCTCGAAGCGCAACTGCGCCAGGCCCAGAAAATGGAGGCCATTGGGCACCTGACAGGAGGCATCGCCCATGACTTCAATAACATTCTCACCAGCATCATGGGCTACGTGGTGCTGGCCGCGGAGCGGCAGGTCCAGTTCGGCGATCCCCGGATGGCCAAGTACCTGGAGCAGGCGCACCTCGCCTGCCAGCGGGCCAGGGACCTGATCCAGCAGATGCTCACCTTCTCCCGGGGGCAGCGGGGCGAACCCCGGCCGCTCTCGTTGCCGCCCCTGGTGAAGGAGTCGGTCAAGCTGCTGCGCTCGAGTCTTCCCGCCACCTTGGAGTTGCATACCGCCGAGGATAAGGAGGTGCCGGCGGTCATGCTGGATCCAGTCCAGCTGGAGCAGATTCTCCTGAATCTCTGCATCAATTCCAGGGATGCCATGGCGGGCACGGGAACCATCCAGGTTGCCACCCGGCACCTTCGTAAGGCGGAATTCGGATGCACGTCCTGCCATCAACGGGTCCAGGGTGATTGGGTGGAACTCGCCGTGGAAGACACCGGTCCCGGCATACCCGAAGGGATCCTGGACCGCATATTCGAGCCGTTCTTCAGCACCAAGGAAGTCGGCAAGGGCAGCGGCATGGGCCTGTCCACCGTGCACGGCATCGTCCACGACCATGGCGGCCATGTGGTGGTGGAAACGGCGCCGGGGCGCGGTGCCCGGTTCCGGGTTCTGTTCCCCTCCCTGGGACCCGGTCACAAAGCCCAACCGACGGCCCCCGGGGAGTCCTCAGGCCCGCAGGGCGGGCAGGCAACGGTGGCCGGCCGGGTGCTGGTGGTCGATGACGAGGAAATGGTCGGCGATTTCATGCGCGACCTGCTCGAGGGCCGCGGACTCGAAGTCACCGTGACGAGGGACCCCGAAGACGCGCTGGCAGCCATTCGCAGGAACCCGAACGCTTTCGACCTCGTCATCACCGACCAAACCATGCCCAAGCTCACCGGCCTGGTCTTGGCCCGGGAAATTTCGAAGCTCTCCAAGGGCCTGCCCGTCATCCTTTATACCGGTTACGGCGAAGGGATCGATGATCGGGAACTTGGAGTTGCCGGTGTGCGGGCGCTCGCCAGGAAGCCGGTGGAACCGGATGCGCTCCTGGAACTGATCGCCACTCACCTCCCCGCTGCCGGGTCCCGGCGGGAGCAGCCATGACCTTGAGAGAAATGGCGACGGGACGGCGGCATTCGTCTCCAGCCATGGGCCAACCCGGCCCGTCGCCGCGGAACCCCTGGCTGGCAGCCCTCTTCCTCCTGATGATGCTCTGCGCCGGGGGCTCCCGTGGCGAACCCTTCTCCGAGCCCATGGATTTCACGCTTCACCAGCCCTGCGATGCCGGCGCCTGCGAGCCATACCTGATGGCCCGGGGCGCCATCGATCCGGATACGCCCGGAAGATTCCAGGAAACATGGCAGTTTCTGCGCGCCCGGCAGCAATTCCCCAGGATTTACTTCCACAGCCCCGGCGGCAACCTGCAGGCGGCCCTGGAGCTGGGGCGGCTGATTCGCGCCGCGGGCCTGGATACCCATGTGGGAGGGCCTTACCTGGAAGGCAACGGGATCGGGCAGTCTCCCCGGGTTCTGGTGCCGCGCGCCGCCTGCGTTTCCGCTTGCGCCTACGCCTTTCTGGGCGGCGTTTCCCGCAGCCTCGGCGAAAACGCGCTGTTCGGCCTGCACCAGTTCTTTGCGCGGGACGGCGACATCGGCGACTCCCCGACCCAGATCATGATGGCCATGCTCGGGGCTTATCTGGACGAGATGGGCGTGGATCGCCGGTTCCTGGATTTCGCGGCGACCACGGTCCCTGACCAGGTCAAGCCCCTGCCCCCGCCCCTGGCCCGGGACTTCAACGTGGACAACCAGAATCCGCCGCAGGGCCCATGGCGGCTGGAAGCGGGACCCAGCGGCGACTTGGTTGCCTCGGTCGCCCAGCGGGTTCCGGGCCGCGACGCGGAGTTCTTGCTGCGGGTATGGAGCAGCGGCAAGCGCCTCGCCGGCGAGGCGCGCTGGCGCGCGAGGCAAGACCGGTTGAGTGAAACGGAACTGGCGGAGGAATTTACCGTGCGCGGATCTCCGAATCTGGTGTTTCGGGCGCCGATTTCCGGAGCCGGCGTGACGGTGGTGAGCGAAGGCTGGCGCGGCGGCGAAGACGGCTGGTTCGTGGCGGCTTTTGATCCCGGACCGGACTTGCTGGCCCTGCTTGAGAAAAATGACGAAGTCGAGTTCTCCGCCCTGGCAAACAGCGTCATCCCGGAAATTCCTCCCAGGGTGCGTTTTTCGACCCGGGGGTTCGCCAACGCCCGGCGCGCCCTGGAGCGCTGATTTCGCCCGGGTCCGGCAGGCCCGGCCGTGCTAGAATGCGCGGCCCTGATTTCCGAGAGAGTCTTGCAGTGCGCCCCATCCGTAACATCGCCATCATTGCCCACGTCGACCACGGCAAGACNNAACATCGTCGACACCCCCGGCCACCGGGATTTCGGGGGCGAGGTGGAGCGGGTGCTGTCCATGGTCGATGGGGTGCTGCTCCTGGTTGATGCGGTGGAAGGCCCCATGCCCCAGACCCGCTTTGTCACCAAGAAGGCCCTGGCCCTGGGCCTGAAGCCCATCGTGGTGGTGAACAAGGTGGATCGGGACGGTGCCCGCCCGGATTGGGCAGTGAACCAGACCTTCGACCTGTTCGACAAGCTGGGCGCCAGCGACGAGCAACTGGACTTCCCCGTGGTTTACGCCTCGGCGCTGAATGGCTGGGCTTCTCTGGACTGGAAGCAGCCGGGCACCGACATGCGCCCGCTGTTCGACGCGGTGCTGACGCACGTGCCCCTGCCCGCCGGGGACCCCGAAGGCCCGCTGCAGCTGCGGATCAGCGCCCTGGACTATTCTTCCTACACCGGACGCATCGGCATCGGGCGCATCGCCCGCGGGCGGCTGAGACCGGGCCAGAACGTGCTGGTGCTGGCCGCCGACGATCATCCGGAAAAGGCCAAGGTAGCCCAGGTATTCGGTTTCCGCGGCCTGGAGCGCATCCCCATGGAAGAGGCGGTGGCGGGTGACATCGTGCAGATCGTCGGCGTCGAGCAGGTGGGCATCGGGGTGACCCTCGCCGACCCCGAGCGTCCTGCGGCCCTGCCCTGGCTGCCGGTGGACGAACCCACCCTCAACATGACCTTCCACGTCAACAACTCGCCCCTGGCGGGCCAGGAGGGCAAGTATGTCACCAGCCGTCAAATCCGCGACCGGCTGCAGCGGGAACTGCACGTCAACGTGGCGCTGCGAGTGGAGGAGACGGCGGACGCCGACGTGTTCCGCGTTTCCGGCCGGGGCGAGCTGCACCTGACCATTCTGCTGGAAAACATGCGCCGGGAGGGCTACGAGCTGGCCGTGGCCCGGCCGGTGGTGATTACCCGGATCATCGATGGCGTCGAGTGCGAGCCCTTCGAGGCCCTGACCGTGGACCTGGAAGATACCCACCAGGGCGCGGTGATGGAGGCCCTAGGCATGCGCCGGGGAGAGCTCACGGACATGGTCTCCGACGGCAAGGGCCGCACCCGCCTGGACTACCGCATCCCGGCGCGGGGGCTGATCGGCTTCCAGAATGAATTCCTGAACCTCACCCGCGGCACCGGCGTCATGAGCCATGTGTTCGACGAATACGGCCCCCTGAAGCCCGATATCGCCGGCCGCCGCAGCGGCGTGCTGATTTCCGCGGAAGACGGCGAGGCGGTGGCCTACGCCCTGTGGAAACTGCAGGAACGCGGGCGCATGTTCGTGAAACCCGGGGACCGGGTTTACGAGGGCATGGTCATCGGCATTCATAGCCGGGAGAACGACCTGACGGTCAACCCGGTCAAGACCAAGCAACTCACCAACATCCGCGCCGCCGGC
>DKBC01000046.1 GCA_002451065.1 Betaproteobacteria bacterium UBA6910 | reverse complement strand
CAAGGCGCACTACCTGTGCCTGAACATCGAGTGCGGCCAGGACGTGCTGTCCGAGCTCGAGACGGGTTTCCGCTTCAACGACGCGGTGCTGCGGCACCTGGTCGTGAACATGAGCGAGGCGGTGACCACGCCTTCCCCGATGATGAAGGAGGAGAAGGCCCGGTCCGTGGCGCCGCCCTCGGCGGAGGGCGGAGCGGAGGCTGAGACGCGGGACGCGCCGGCCGACGCCGAGGCCTCGTGACGATTGGCTCAGAACCGGGTTGTCGTTGACGGCCGCGTTTCGGAGATCGGCGCCCTGCGCCTGACCCCGGCCGGGGTCCCCGTGATCGAGTTCCGCGTGACCCATTCCTCCGAGCAGATCGAGGCGGGAATGCCGCGCAGGGCTGAATTCGAGATCCCGGCGGTGGCCATGGGCGACGCGGCCAAGCGCGCGACGACGCTGGCGGCCGGGGCCACGGTGAAGCTGGAAGGCTTCCTGGCGAGCCGCAGCCGGACGATGAGGCAACCCGTATTGCACGTTAATATTTTGGAAACTTTTGAATAGGAAAACCGACATGCCTCCTGGACGTGGACGTGGTTTCGGAAAAAAGAAGGACACTCGCGGCGGTCGCGGCGGCCGCCCGGGCGGCCGTGGATTGTTCCGGCGCAGGAAGTTCTGCCGCTTCACCGCGGAGAAGGTGAAGGAGATTGATTACAAGGACATTGATGTGCTGAAGGAATTCGTGAACGAGAACGGGAAGGTGATCCCGGCGCGGATCACGGGGACCAAGGCCCATTACCAGCGGCAGCTTTCGACTGCGATCAAGCGCGCGCGCTTCCTGGCGCTGCTGCCTTACACCGACCTGCACTGAGGTGAGCGCCATGGAAGTCATCCTCATGGAAAAAATCGCCAATCTCGGACAGCTTGGCGACATCGTGAAGGTCAAGAACGGCTTCGCCCGCAATTACCTCATCCCCCAGGGCAAGGCGCGGCGCGCCACACCGGCGGCGATCGAGGAGTTCCAGTCCAAGCGCTCGGACCTGGAGAAGCTGGAGGCCGACAAGCTGGCGGCGGCCCAGGAGAAGGCGCAAAAGCTGGACGGGCTCATGCTCCAGGTCAGCCGCAAGGCGGGCATGGACGGCAAGTTGTTCGGCTCGGTCAGCAACTCCGACGTGGCCGACTTGCTGGAGGCCCAGGGCCTCGAGGTTCCCAGGTCCATCATCCGCATGCCCCAGGGCGCCATCAAGCAGATTGGCGATTACCCGGTCCAGATCGTCCTGCACTCGGACGTCGTGGTGACCGTTACCGTCTCCGTGCTCGGCGAAAGCTGATTTTTCGCGGGTATTACCTTCGAAGCGAGGGGCCGCTGCCGGCCCCTCGTTTTTTTGTGATTGCCGCCCGGATGCCGGTGGTAGAATCCTCGTGATTGTCAGAAAAGCCGGGACCCCTCTCCATGGCACAAATCGTCGCAACCCTCTCCCGCGACCCGCAACTAGACGCGATCAAGCAGCCGCCCCACTCGGTGGAGGCGGAGCAGTCCGTGCTCGGCGGACTGCTCATCGACAACGAAGCCTGGGATCGCATCGCCGACTCGGTTTCCGAGGGGGATTTCTACCGGCAGGATCACCGGCTTGTCTTCGGCGCCATCTCGCGGCTGATCGAGCACAACAAGGCCGCGGACGTGATCAGCGTGGCCGAGGCGCTGCGCCTCTCGGACCAGCTGGAAAATGCTGGCGGCATCGCCTACCTGGGCGGCCTGGCCCAGAACACCGCCTCCAGCGCCAACATTCGCCTCTACGCCGAGATCGTCCGCGAGCGCTCGGTCATGCGCAAGCTCGCCGAGGTGGGCACCCAGATTTCTGAGTCCGCCTATTCCCCGGCCGGCAAGAACATGCAGGAATTGCTGGACGAGGCCGAGCGCCGCGTGTTCGAAATAGCCGAGGCGGGGGCCCGCAGCAAGCAGGGATTCTCGGACCTGCAGCCGTTGCTCAAGGACGTGGTGACCCGCATCGAGGAGTTGTACAGCCTCGATAATCCGTCTGACGTCACCGGCGTCGCCACCGGCTTCGTGGATCTGGACCGCATGACGTCGGGGCTGCAACCGGGCGACCTCATCATCATCGCCGGACGGCCGAGCATGGGCAAGACCGCTTTCGCCCTCAACATCGGCGAGCACGTGGCCCTGGTGGACAAGAAGCCGGTGGCGGTGTTCAGCATGGAAATGAGCGGCACCCAGCTCGCCATGCGCCTGCTGGGCTCCGTCGGGCGGCTCGACCATCACAAGGTGCGCACCGGCCGGCTCCAGGACGAGGACTGGCCGCGCCTCACCGAGGCCCTGGGCCAGCTCGACGGCGCCAACATCCACATCGACGAGTCGGCGGCGCTCAACGCCCTGGAGCTGCGGGCCCGGGCGCGGCGCCTCTATCGCCAGTGCGGCGGGCTCGGGTTGGTGGTGGTGGACTATCTGCAGCTCATGTCGGCCACCAGCCAGGGCGAGAACCGTGCCACCGAGATTTCCGAGATATCCCGCTCCCTCAAGGCCCTGGCCAAGGAGCTCCAGGTCCCGGTGGTGGCGCTTTCCCAGCTCAACCGCAGCCTCGAGCAGCGCCCCAACAAAAGGCCGGTGATGTCCGACCTGCGGGAATCGGGAGCCATCGAGCAGGACGCCGACGTGATCCTGTTCATCTACCGCGACGAGGTCTACAACCCGGAGTCGCCGGACAAGGGCAAGGCGGAGATCATCATCGGCAAGCAGCGGAACGGTCCCATCGGCAAAGTGGACCTGACCTTCCTCGGCACTTACACCCGGTTCGAGAACTATGCCGATCCCGGCCGCTACTGAACCTGGCGGATTGGCGTCCCCCGCGTGGCCGGATAACGCTCGTCCCTGAACCGACAAGTCTGATTCTTCAGGTTGTCAGCCGGATAGATCAGGGCGCGACGCCGATGCGCTCATGCCCGCGGACGCGGGAATCCCGGGCCGGTGTTCCGCAACCTGCGGATCCCCGTAGCGACGGATTCCCCCGATTCCGGTTCGCAGGACGCGGCCGGCGCCGCAATTCGCGCTGTCCCCCATGAGCTGGCTTTGGCTCGCACTGGCCTGCGCTTTCCTCGTGGCGCTGGCCGACGCCCTCTCCAAGCGCCACCTCGCCGGCTACGCGGGCTGGGAAATGGGGGTGGTGCGCTTCGGCGTCGCCGGGCTGCTCATGCTGCCCTGGGTTGCGCTCCATCCGCCAACCATTCCGCCCGCGGTGTTCTGGGGCTGGATGGCCCTGCTGCTGCCCCTGGAGCTGACCGCGCTCCTGCTCTACGTCACCGCCATCCGCGACCACCCGTTGTCGCTGACGCTCCCGTATCTTGCGTTCACCCCGGTGTTCGCCACCGTCACCGGGTTCCTGCTCCTGGGCGAGATCGTCAGCCCACGCGGGCTCGCGGGCATTTTGCTGGTGGTGCTCGGCGCGTATCTGCTGAACGTGGCTCCGGAAAACGGCCGGGGAGTGCTGGCGCCGCTCAAGGCCATCGCCCGCGACCGGGGCGCGCGGCTGATGCTCGGCGTGTCCTTCATCTACGGGTTCACCGCCGTCATCGGCAAGGGCGCATTGCAGTACATGCCGGCGTCGCAGTTCGGGCCCTTCTATTTTGCCCTGCTCGGGATCGCGACCCTCCTGGTGTTCACCGCCGCGAAAGGGGGCGTCGCCCGCGTCCTGGCGCGGCAGCCCGGCTGGCATCTGGCCATCGGCGTGGTCATGGCCGCCATGTGCATCACCCACTTCCTGGCCCTGGAGCAGGTGGAAACCGCTTACATGCTGACGGTGAAGCGCACCAGCCTGCTGTTCGGCATGGTGTTCGGGGCCTATTGGTTCGCCGAGCGCGGACTGGTGAAGAACCTCGTGGCGGGATCGCTGATGGTGCTCGGGGTGGCCTTGGTGGCGCTGTAGTCGCAAGGCACGGGTCTGGGTCCTTGAAATGCTCTGCCGCGGCGCGCCCCTTCCCAGCGCCGCGAAGCGGCGGGCTGGCGGCCGGTCTCGGTTCCTCTCCGGGATTGGCGAACCCGGATTGCGCCCATCTTGGGTCTTTGCGCCCGGTCCGGTGGGGCAACGCGTCTCGACTGGGTGAAAGGACCCGTCCTCCGACCCGGTGAGGTACCGGCTATCAGATCCCCAAGGTCTGGTTAGTCAATTGCTTTAATGATGTTTTTCGACATTGCCGGATGGTTGGCACGCCTCGTGCTCTGGGTGGGTCAACCTGCACCGAGCAACCTTCTGGAGAGCAGCGGGCGCAGCGATAAGCAATCAAACCTCTTGTAGCCAAATATTGGAGATAGACATGGAAACTTCGAAACTGCTTGCAATCCTCCTCGCGTCCTCCCTGACTTTCGCCGCCGGTGGCGTGGCTGCCCAGGGATCGGAAAAGGCCCAGAAGCCGGAGAAGCCTGGACTGACCAACGTGCCGTCCATGATCCTCGCGCGCGAAGCGAGCGAAGGCCCTCGGGGCGGCGACAACGAGCGCGCCGGTGACCGCCAGCGCCGCGGCCGCGGCGGGAAGGTGATGGAATCCATC
>DKBC01000188.1 GCA_002451065.1 Betaproteobacteria bacterium UBA6910 | reverse complement strand
CGGCTGTCGGCGCAGCCGATCCAGAGATACCTGGGGACCTGCTGGCGCGCAAGCTTCTCGAAGAACCCGGGGTCCTCCGCGTGCATGCGGTCCGACCATTCGCGGTTGTTGTTGAACAGCCGCAGAAGATCTCTCATGAAAAGCCTATCTCCGGCCCTGGGCCTGGAAAGCGTGTCCTGCGTTCAGCGGGTTTCCGAGAACAATTCCCGCCCGATCAGCCAGCGCCGGATCTCGGAGGTTCCGGCGCCGATTTCGTAGAGCTTGGCGTCGCGTAGCAGGCGGCCGGTGGGGTAGTCGTTGATGTACCCGTTGCCGCCGAGACATTGTATCGCCTCCAGCGCCATCCACGTCGCCTTCTCCGAGGCATAGAGGATCGCGCCCGCCGCATCCTTGCGCGTGGTCTCGCCCCGGTCGCAGGCTGCGCCCACGGCATAAACATACGCGCGGCAGGCGTTCATGGTGGTGTACAGGTCGGCCACCTTGCCTTGCATCAGCTGGAATTCGCCGATGGCCTGGCCGAACTGCACCCGCTCGTGGAGGTAGGGCACCACCGCGTCCAGGCAGGCGCGCATAATGCCCAGGGGACCTCCCGCCAGAACGGCGCGCTCGTAGTCGAGGCCGCTCATGAGGACGCGCACTCCGTCGTTCACAAGGCCGAGCACGTTTTCCTCCGGCACCTCGCAATCCTGGAACACCAGTTCACAGGTGTTGGAACCGCGCATGCCCAGCTTGTCCAGCTTCTGGGCCGTCGAGAAGCCCGTATAACCGCGCTCCACGATGAAGGCGGTGATGCCGCGGGGTCCCGCGTTGACGTCGGTCTTCGCATACACCACCAGGGTGTGGGCATCCGGGCCGTTGGTGATCCACATCTTGCTGCCGTTGAGGATGTAGCGATCGCCTTTTCGCTCCGCGCGCAGCTTCATGGAAACCACGTCCGAGCCGGCGTTGGGCTCGCTCATGGCCAGCGCCCCCACATGCTTGCCGGAAATCAGCCCTGGCAGATACTTCTGCTTCTGCGTTCTGCTGCCATTGCGCCGGATCTGGTTCACGCACAAGTTCGAGTGGGCCCCGTAGGAAAGCCCGACCGAGGCCGATGCCCGGGAGATTTCCTCCATGGCCACGATATGGGCCAGGTAGCCCAGGGCGGAGCCACCGTATTCCTCCTCCACGGTAATGCCCAGCAGCCCCAGGTCGCCGAGCTTGCGCCACAGGTCTGCGGGGAATTCGTTGGCGCGGTCGATCTCGGCGGCGCAGGGGGCGATCTCCCTGGCGGCGAAGTCCCGCACCGAGTCGCGCAGCATGTCGATCGTTTCGCCAAGGGCGAAATTGAGGCTGGGGAATTCAACCATCGATGTGTCTCCGGGCGATGCGTGACGACGAAGTGGCGCGGCCCTGTTTGCTCGGATCCATTATCCCTGGACCTCGGGTTTGCCTTTCATGGTGATCAGGGTCTGAAGCAGGGTGGCGCACGGGGTTTCCCGGCCCTGTTTGACCACACCCACGTCGGCGCGGGACACGATGAGGGTGCGTCCCGCCTTAAGCACCTGGCCCCGGGCAATCAATAGTTCGCCGTCCCCAGGCGCCAGCAAATTCATCTTGTACTCGACGGTGAGGACCCCGGCGTCGGCCGGCATCAGCGTGTAGGCGGCATACCCGCCCGCGGAGTCGCCGATGGTGCCGATGACGCCTCCATGGAAATAGCCATGCTGCTGCGAGAGCTCCGGCTTGAACGGCAACCGGATCTCGCAGCGTCCGGGACCGACCTCCGTCAGGGTTGCGCCGAGAAACTCCATCACCGTTTGGCGCGCGAAGCTGTCCCGCACGCGGTCGGCGAAGCGGGGGTCGGGGGTCTGAAAATGCTTCACCGGAGAATCTCGCGTTAACTTAACGTGAGCGCGGCAATCTGGGCGGAAGGCCGATGCTTGAGCGTCAGGCCGCGGAGCTTGGGCCGCCTGCCTCCCGGCGGCGGGCTTTCTGGGCCAGGAGGCTTCGGCATTGGGCCTCGAAGGCGTCAATTTCGCCAAGCACGGCCTCGATATCCTCACGCTGCTGCTCGAGTTGCGCGCGCCGCGCAGCCAGCAGTTCAAGATACTGGCTGAGCTGTGCCTGCTCGCCCCTGGCGGAATCGTAGATGTCGAACAACTCCTTGATTTGTCCCAATGAAAATCCTAAGCGCTTGCCCCGCAGGGTGAGTTTGAGGCGGACGCGGTCGCGGCTGCTGTAGACCCGATTGATGCCCTCCCTCCCGGGAGTGAGCAGGCCTTGGTCCTCATAGAACCGGATGGCTCGGGTGGTAACACCGAATTCCTTAGCCAAATCAGTAATCCTGTACGTTGACTTTTTCACCCAGGGAAGCGACGCTAGGGAGACAATAATAGCGTAAGACTATTTGACTTTTACGTAAACGTAAAGGCGCATTCATGTCGAGGCCGCAGACCGCCCCCATTGCGTTGTCCGGGAGGCCCCATCCCCCGGGGCCCGCCTCAGCTTTGACTTATCCGTTCCAGTCGGTTCCGGCGCCGGCGAAGGCGATCGAAGTGGCGCCCGGCGTGCATTGGCTCCGGATGCCGCTCCCGTTCGCCCTGGACCATATCAACCTCTGGGCCTTGGAAGACGGCGACGGGTGGACCCTAGTGGACTCCGGCTACGCCCTGGACTCCGTGAGGGAGCTTTGGGAAAGGGTCTTTTCCGGCTTCCTTCGCGGCCGCCCGGTGGGGCGCGTGATCGTCACCCACTACCATCCGGATCACGTGGGCCTTGCCGCCTGGATCTCGGAGCGCTTCGACGCCTCCGTGTGGATGACCGAAGCCGAGTACCTGACTGCCCACGCGGTTTGGAACGGCTACGGCGGGTACGAGCGGGGGGCGGTCCTGGAGTTATTCCGCGCCCATGGTCTGGACCCGAAATACCTCGCGGCGTTTTCGGTTCGCGAGAGCGCTTACAAGCGGGGGGTGCCCGCGCTCCCTGCGGCGTTCCATCGCATTATCGACAATGACGAGATCCCGATTGGCGGGCGCGTCTGGCGGGTGGTGGAAGGCCACGGCCATTCCCCCGAGCATGCCGCGCTTCATTGTCCGGAGCTGGGGCTGTTCATCTCGGGGGACATGGTGCTGCCACGGATCAGCACCAACATCAGCGTCTGGGCCAAGGAGCCGGAGGGTGACCCCCTGGGGCGGTTTCTGGAGTCCCAGGCCCGCTACCGGACGCTGCCCGAAGGTACCCGGGTGCTGCCCTCCCACGGGCGGGTTTTCCAAGGGCTGCACCATCGCATCGGGGAACTGGAGGCCCACCATGCCGAGCGGCTGGAAGCGGTGCGCGGGGCGTGCGTCTCGCCGAAATCTGCGGGCGATCTGCTCCCCGTGCTTTTCGCCAGGAAACTGGACGCGCACCAGGTGTTTTTCGCCATCGGCGAATCCATTGCCCACCTGAACCGCCTGATGCACCAGGGAGACGTGGAAAGGATTCCGGGTAACGACGGGGTCTTCAGGTTCTGTCGCACCGCAACAAAAAACTCATCGGCAGGGCCGGTCCATGTATAATTTGTGGCCCTTTTTCTGGTTTTTAGGAGCGAACGGCGTGGCGAAAGACGATCCCCAGGAACAGGAAGTCCAAGTGCCCGATCCCGTGGCCATGGCCCAGACCTTCGGCGAAATCGCAACCCGCAGCAGCCAGATCCTCACCGACTTCCTAAGACGCCAGGCGTCGGGCGGGAGCCTGGGGATGGCCGACGAACTGGGCGTGGCCAAGGCCTTTATGGACATGTCGGCGAAGCTCATGATGGATCCGGTCAAGCTGGCCCAGGCTCACGTCGGGCTCTGGCAGGACTACATGAACCTGTGGTCGTCCTCGGTCATGCGCATGATGGGACACAGTGCCGAGCCGGTGGCGGAGCCTGTCAAGGGGGACAAGCGCTTCAAGCATGAAGCATGGGAGGACAGCTTCGTCTTTGACTACGTGAAGCAGTCGTATCTCATCGCCGCGCGCCATTTGCACAACGCCGTGGCCGGCGTCGAAGGCATGGATGAGGCCACCGCGAAGAAGGTCAACTTCTTCACCCGGCAGTATATCGACGCCATGTCGCCCACCAACTTCGTGCTCACTAATCCCGAGGTGTTCAACGAGACGGTTAAGAGCGGCGGCCAGAACCTGCTCAAGGGGTTCTCGAACCTGCTGGAGGACATGGAGCGCGGCAACGGCCAGCTTCGCATCAAGATGACAGACCCCAGCGCGTTCAAGCTGGGAGAGAACATCGCCACCACGCCGGGCAAGGTTGTCTACCAGAACGACCTGATGCAGTTGCTCCAGTACACGCCGTCCACGGAAACCGTGTACAAGCGGCCGCTCCTGATCATCCCGCCCTGGATCAACAAGTTTTATATCCTGGACCTGCGGGACAAGAACTCCTTCATCAAATGGGCCGTGGACCAGGGCCACACCGTGTTCGTGATTTCCTGGGTGAACCCGGACGCCGAGCACGCCAAGATGAACTTCGATGACTACCTGCGGCTCGGTCCCCTGGACGCGCTGGCGCAGATAGAGAAGGCCACCGGCGAGTCCAAGGTGAATGCCGTCGGCTACTGCCTGGGCGGGACGCTGCTCGCCTGCGCCCTGGGACACTTCGCCGCCAAGGGCAAGGAGCCCATCGTGAGCGGCACTTTCTTCACCAGCATGATCGACTTCTCCGAGCCCGGGGAGCTGGAAGTATTCATCGACGACCAGACCATCGATTCCCTGGAAAAGCGCATGGAGAGCCGCGGCTATCTCGAGGGTCACGAGATGGCGGGCACCTTCAACATGATGAGGGCCAACGACCTGATCTGGTCGTTCGTGGTTAATAACTACCTGCTGGGCAAGGACCCGTTTCCTTTTGACCTGCTGCACTGGAATTCGGATTCCACCCGCATGCCGGCCGCCATGCATAGCTACTACCTGAGGAATTTCTACCAGAAGAACCTGCTCAAGGAGCCCGGCGGCGTGAAGCTGTTGGATACTCCAATCGATCTACGGGAAGTGCGGACCCCGTCCTACTTCCTGTCCACGGTGGAAGACCACATCGCGCCCTGGAAATCCACTTACCAGGGCGCGACGCTGTTTTCGGGCCCGGTGAAGTTCGTGCTCGGCGGCTCCGGCCACATCGCCGGCGTGATCAATCCGCCCGCCGCCAACAAGTACGGCTACTGGCTCAACCCGCAGCTGCCGGCGGAACCCAAAGCCTGGTTCGACGGGGCCAAGCAGCGCGAGGGATCCTGGTGGACCGACTGGTCCAAGTGGGTGAGCGAATATGCCGGCGAAAAGGTCCCCGCCCGCCCGCCCGGCAAGGGCAAGCTCAAGGCGATCGAGGACGCTCCCGGGTCCTACGTGAAGCTGCGGGTGGACTCCAAGAAAACGGGCTGATTCGGCACCCATGAAATTAAAAACGCCACGGCATGCCGTGGCGTTTTTATTGGTATCCCGGATCTCCTACTCCATGGAGCCGATGAAGTAAAACGCCTGCAACAGGTCGGTAGGCTTGAACGGGGCGAACCAGCGGTCGAAGATGGTCACCAGTTCCGGGCTGCGGTACATCTTGGCGAGAGCCCGGTTCACCGCCAGCCGGAAATCGGGATCGCCTCGGCGCAGGGCAAACGCGTACGCCTCCACCGAGAGGTTCTCTTCCATCAGGGCGAAGCTCTTGGGATCCCCGGCTTTGGCCACCATGCCCACCAGCACGATCTTGTCGCCGGCGATGGCGTTCACCTTTCCCGCCTCCAATGCCGCGAAGGCCTCCGCGCGGTCCTTGAAGGTGACTACCTCGGCCATGATGGCGTACTTGGCGAGCCCGTCCAGCAGCCACTTTTCGGTGGTGGTTCCCCCGGCGACCCCGATCTTCTTTCCGCCCAGGTCGCCCGGCTGAATGGCGCCCGAATCGGCCCGCACCAGGATCCCGCCCGACTGCACGAAGGTCACGATGCTGAAATCCACCTTCTCCTGGCGCGAGAGAGTGGCGGTGGTCACTCCGCACTCCATGTCGGCCTTGCCCTCCGCAACCATCGTGAGCCGTTCCGGGGTGGTGCCCGCGACCCAGTTGATCTTGAGATCCACGAGTTTGAGCTGTTTGCGGATGCTATCCGCCACCGCCTCGCAGAGCTGGACCGAGAAACCCGTGGGCTTCCCGGACTTGGGATCCTTGAAAGAGAACGGCACGGAATCGGGCGCGTAGGCGATGGTGATCACCTTGGCGGCCTTGATCTTGGCCAGGGTGTCGGGTGCCGTCGCGGCCTGGGCGGTGAAGGAGAGGATCGAGAGCAGCGCGATGAAAAAAAGTCGTTTCATTCCGTTTCCTATTGGGACGTTGTCGAAAGGGGTAAGGCCGGAGGTCTTCGGCGAGCCGGTAGTTTATAGACAAATTGCGGAATGGCCACCCCTCGCCCGGATTGGCGAGCTCCGATCTATTCCAGGAGCTGCTGCCGCAGCTGGCGCAAGTAGGTCAAGCCGGCGATCGCCCGGCTTCCGTACCAGGACAGCATGTCTCCCTCCACGATGTGGATTCCGATGCGGGAGGGGAAGGTTGCGCGAAGTTCCTCCACGTGGCGCTCCCGGAAGGAGTAAGGCTCGCTTGAGAGCAGAACCCGGTCCAGTCCATGGATCAGGCCCGCCTCCAGGCCGATCTTGGGGTAACGGGCCGATGTCTGGTCCGGGACGGTGTCCCAGCCGCCGGCCGCCAGGAAGCGCGAGATATAGGTGTCCCGGGAGACGGTCATCCAGGGCGCTTTCCAGATCAGGTAGAGCACCCGTTCCCGGGCCCAGCGGAGCGCCGCCTGCCCGAGGTCCCGCCACGCCCCCTCGAAGTCCGCGCACAGGGCTTCCGCCTCCGCCTGCCGGTGAAAGATGCCGCCAAACAACCGGTACAGGGGCGGGTTGTCGAGAGGGCCTCTGGGGTGGGTAACGATAACGTTGGGCACGATGCGGGCGAGTTTCTGCGCCGTCGGCTTCTCGTTCTCGTCGATGTTCAGGACGATGTGAGTGGGTGCTAACTGTCTAATGAGGTCAATCTTGACGTCCTTGGTGCCTCCGACCTTGGGTATTCCGTTGACCACCTCCCGGGGATGGATGCAGAAGCCGGTGCGCCCCACGAGTTGAGGGCCAAGGCCGAGGTCGCAAAGCAGTTCCGTCAGGCTCGGAACCAGGGAAACGATGCGCACCCGCCCCCGCGCGGCGGCGTGGCGGGTTCCTTGGGCATCGGTCAGGGCCGAGGATCCGGCGCCGGGCTTCACGAGGAGAACACTGAGTTGACGGTGACGAGGATGATAATGGCTTTCCGCAGCGCCATGATCGGGGTAAAGTGACAATCCCCACGCTCAATTTATCAGAACTTTCTGATATTTGCTGCTTTCTCGGGACCGCGCTGTTTGACGTTAACGTAAACGTAATCTAGAGTTACTGCTCCTCTTTCCGGCCTCTACTCATGACCGACTTGAGCGTGACCCTAGCGCGCCAGCCGTACAAGTCCCGGCACAAGGTCCGGTTCGTCACCGCGGCCAGCCTGTTC
>DKBC01000147.1 GCA_002451065.1 Betaproteobacteria bacterium UBA6910 | reverse complement strand
GCCACCGTCTACCGGGTGCTGACCCAGTTCGAGCAGGCGGGGCTCCTGGTACGACATCACTTCGAGGGCGGGCGCGCCGTCTATGAGCTCAACCAGGGGGGACACCATGACCACTTGGTCTGCATGCAATGCGGACGGGTGGAGGAATTTTACGACGCTGAAATCGAAAAGCGGCAGGGCCGCATCGCCCGCGAACGCGGTTTCACCATCCGAGAGCATTCGCTCTACCTGTACGCGGACTGCACCAAGACCGAGTGTCCCTACCGCGACAAGGACAGGGGGTAGGGTGGCGGCGGGATGAGAAGGCGGAAGAGCGCCGCCTCCTGCAACATCGCCACCCTCCGATCACCAGGAGCCCTACAAGCCTAGCATTTCCGCCGCGTGCTTGCGGGTGGTGTCGGTGATCTGAACCCCGCCCAGCATGCGTGCAATCTCCTCAACCCGGTCGTGTCTCTCCAGCGGCAACACCTGGCTCAGGATCTTGCCATCCACGGAGCGCTTCTCCACTTTCCACTGATGATCGGCGGAGGCGGCCACCTGGGGAAGGTGCGTCACGCACATCACCTGCCGCTCGGCGCCCAGCTTGCGCATCATGCGTCCCACCAGTTCCGCCACCTTGCCGCCGATCCCCGCGTCCACCTCGTCGAAGATCAGGATCGGGATTTGCGCGACGCGGCTAGTGACGGTTTGGATGGCGAGGCTCAGCCGCGACAGTTCTCCGCCCGAGGCCACCCGCGAAAGCGGCCGCACCGGAAGTTCGGGATGGGCCGCCACCTGGAACTCCACGTGCTCCAGGCCATGGGAGTTGCCTTCGGGCAGATCGAGGAAGGCGATCTCGAACTTACCCCCATACATGGCCAGGCCCTGCATCGCGGCAGTCACCTGATGGGCGAGAATCCTGGCGGCTTCCCGCCGCGCCGCGCTCAATTCCCGCGCAACCGAGAGATAGGCTTCGCGCGCCGCCTCCTCCTGGCGGGCCAGCTCCTGGGTGTCGGCCCCGGCCACGATTTCCTCATAACGCTTTGAAAGCTCCGCGTCGAGGCGCGGCAGCTCGTCGGGGGTGACCCGGTGCTTGCGCGCCAGCCCGTGGATGGCCGACAGGCGCTGCTCCAGTTGGGTGAGGCGTTCGGAATCCACTTCGAGGCCCTCGCCATAATGTCTCAGGGCATAAACCGCTTCCTGCAGCTGTACCAGGGCGGAATCCAGGATATCAATGGTCTCCTTGAGCCGGGGATCATATTCAGTGAGGGAGTTCAGCCGGGAGATGGTTGCGCTCACCAGGCTCAGGCAATCCCCCTCGCTTTCGGACAGGGCGCTGAGCGCCGCCTGGGTCCCCTCCGCCAAAGTGGCCGAGTGGGCCAGGCGGCCGTGGTCACTGAGCAGCGTCTGCCATTCCTCCGGGGAGAAATTCAGCGCCTTGAACTCGTTGAGCTTCCACTCGAGATCTTCGCGCTCAGCCACCAGGGCCGCGGAGTTTTCCTCCCAGACACGCCGCCGCTGCCGCGCCGCGGCCCAGTCCCTGAAGGCAATGGCCGCGTCCCGCACCAATTCTCCGCTGCCCGCGAAGCCGTCCAGCAACTCCCGCTGAACATCGCCCCGCAGCAGTGACTGGTGGGCATGCTGCCCGTGGATATCCACCAGGAATTCGCCGGCCTGGCGCAATTGCTGGAGGGTGGCGGGGCGGCCGTTGATGTAGGCGCGGGACCGCCCATTGGCATCGATGGAGCGGCGCATGAGGCAAACGCCATAGTCGCCTTCCAGGCCGTTCTCCCGCACCCAGTCCCGCAGCCCGTCCACGCGGCTCACCTCGAATTCGGCGGTGAGCTCGGCCCTTTCGCAACCGGGGCGCACCGCGCCGCCGTCGCCGCGCTCGCCCAACACCATGGCAATGGCGTCGATGAGGATCGATTTGCCGGCACCGGTCTCGCCGGTGAGCACGGTGAACCCCGGGGCAAAATCCAGCTCCAGACGATCGACGATGACAAAATCCTGGATGGTCAGGGCACGCAGCATCGGGATCCCCTTTTTTTAATTATTTTCAATTGCCAGGTGTCTCGCTCCAATGAAGCTTCTCACGCAGCATGTGGTAATAGCTGTGGCCCGCCGGGTGTAGCAGTCGGATCGGGTCCGGACCGCGCCGTATCACTACCCGGTCGCTGTCCCGAAGGTCACAATGGGAGTGGCTGTCGAGGTGTGCGCGGGCATCGGCTTCACCGTGCATAAGGATTTCCACCACCGAGTCCGAACTCACCACCACCGGACGATTCGAGAGGGTGTGGGGACAGATCGGAACCAGTGCCATGACCTGCAGCCGCGGGTGGATGATGGGCCCGCCCGCGGACAGGGCGTAGGCCGTGGACCCCGTGGGGGTCGCCACGATGAGTCCGTCGGAGCGCTGCGTGTATACGAACTGACCGTCGATCCGGACCTCGAATTCGATCATGTTCCCGGTCATCCCCCGGTGCACAACCAGATCGTTGAAGGCCAGGCCTTCAAATACCTTCCGACCCCCGCTGACCACTTCCCCGGCCAGCAGCATGCGCTCCTCCACCACATACTGGCCGGACAGCAGGTCTCCAATCTCGTCCAGCATGGACGCGCTATAGATGTCGGTGAGGAAGCCGAGGCGCCCGCGGTTGATGCCCACCAGGGCAACCTTGTGAGGCGCCAGGGTGCGGGCAATATTGAGCATGGTGCCGTCGCCGCCCATGACGATGGCGAGGTCCGCCCGGCCCCCGATTTCCTCCAGCGTGAGCACGGGGTAGGACTGCTCACCCAGGTAAGTGGCGGTAAGCCGGTCCACGAGCACATGGGCACCCCGCTCTTCCAGGAACTTCGCGAGCTGCAGCAACTGGGGTGCAATGCCAGGACTGTTGTATTTTCCGATCAGGGCGACGGTTTGAAATGCCACGGCCATGTCCCCATTTAATCACAAAGGGTTCTGTTTGATCTATTCCACGAAACCCCGGTGCCACTCCGGTGTCTCAGCAAAATCATTGGTGTAGAATGGTTTCCATGCTTAACGAACGCGCCCGCGTCCTGCTCAAGACGCTGGTCGAATGCTACATCTCCGATGGCGAGCCGGTCGGCTCGCGCACCTTGTCCAAGTATTCCGGCCTCGACCTCTCGCCGGCCACGATCCGCAACGTCATGGCCGACCTGGAGGAATTTGGTCTGGTGACCAGTCCCCACACCTCCGCCGGGCGGATTCCAACCCCCAAGGGAATCCGACTTTTCGTGGATACCCTTCTCGTGGTCCGGCCGCTGGATTCGATCCAGATCCACCAGATGGAGGGCCACCTCCTGCCCGACAATCCGCGGCGGGTCATCGTCAACGCATCCCAGGTGCTTTCCGAGCTGACCAAGTTCGCGGGTGTGGTGCTGGCGCCCCGGCGCGACAGTGTGGTGTTTCGCCAGATTGAATTTCTCAGTCTTTCGGAAAAGCGCATCCTGCTGATCATCGTCACTCCGGAGGGGGACGTTCAGAACCGCATCCTCCTCACGGAGCGGGCCTACACCCCCTCGGAGCTGACGGAGGCCGCCAACTTCATCAATCAGCATTACGCGGGCTGCAGGCTCGAGGAGATCCGCGGCCGCGTGAGCGACGAATTGCGGCAGTTGCGACAGGAGATCGTTACCCTCATGAACACCGCCATCGAGGCCGGCAGCGAGGCCATTTCTGAGAGCCGGGAATCGGTGGTGGTTTCCGGCGAGCACAACCTCCTGCACGTGCAGGAACTCTCCTCCAACATGACCACGCTGCGCCAGCTTTTCGAGCTGTTCGAAAAGAAGACCTCCCTGATGCAATTGCTGGAAGCCGGGCGCATGGCCCAGGGCGTGCACATCTTCATCGGCGGCGAGTCCGGCATGGAGCCTCTCGACGGCTGCAGCGTCATCGCCGCGCCCTACGAGGTGAACGGCCAGGTGGTGGGCACCCTGGGGGTGATCGGCCCCCGGCGCATGGCCTATGACCGCGTCATTCCCATCGTAGATGTGACCGCGAGGCTGCTATCCAGCGCCCTGTCCAAGCATTGAACACGCGAACTAACGGCACCGCGCCGGCTTCCCGCGGCGCCCCCGCCCCACCCGTACTCGCCACCATTCGCTTCTGGACCGCATCGCGAAATGCCACGATTTGCGCCGGAACCTCCCTATAGGCACGGCACCCAGGACCGCACCGCCGTGCTGCTGGTCAACCTGGGCACTCCCGAGGCTCCCACCGCGGCGGCGCTGCGCCCCTACCTCAAGCAGTTCCTGAGCGATCCCCGGGTAGTGGAGATCCCCCGGGCAGTGTGGTGGTTGATTCTGAACGGATTCATTCTCACGACGCGCCCTAGGGCGTCGGCCGAGAAATACGCCGCCATTTGGACCCCGGACGGCTCGCCCCTGCGCGCCCATACCGAAAAGCAGGCCGATCTGCTGCTGGGTTCCCTGGGCGAGCAGGTGAGGCCCGCCCCCCTCGTCGCCTTCGCCATGCGCTATGGCCGGCCATCCATCCCGGAGGTGATCGCAAGGCTGCGGGGGCAGCATGCCGAGCGCATCCTGGTGCTTCCCCTCTATCCCCAGTACTCAGCGAGCACCACCGCCACCGTGTTCGATGCGGTGTTCGCGGAACTGGCCCGGATGCGCAACGTTCCCGCCCTGCGCACGGTCCGTCAATATCATGACCACCCGGCTTACATCGCGGCTCTGGCCCAGAACGTGCGCGACTACTGGATGAAGTCCGGACGGCCGGACAAGCTGCTCATGAGTTTCCACGGAGTGCCCCGATTTTCCCTGGACCAGGGGGATCCCTATCACTGCGAATGCCAGAAGACGGGCAGGCTGCTGGCGGAGTCCCTGGGGCTGAAATCGGATCAGTACCATCTCACCTTCCAGTCCCGGTTCGGGCGCGCGGAATGGCTCAAACCGTATACCGCCGACACCCTGACCGACCTTGGGCGGCAGAAGCTGCGCCGGGTGGACGTGGTCTGCCCCGGCTTTGTGGCCGACTGCCTGGAAACCCTGGAGGAAATCGCCATCGAGGGCAAGGCCACTTTCCTGAACGCCGGGGGCAGCGAATATCACTACATCCCCGCCCTCAATGAGCGTGACGACTGGATCAAAGCCCTCTCGGAGATCGCCCTGGATAATCTGCAAGGCTGGCTGGAACCCGCGAAAAGCGCCGATGAACTACGGCGCTCCGAGGAGCGGGCCCGGGCACTGGGCGCCTCGGCCTGAAACCTCCGCCGCGCCGGCGGATTCCTCCCGGCGCCCCCCAGGCTTGAAATCCGGGCACGCGTCCCCAAATGGTTAGCTCTTTCAAGGAGAACCTGATGCAAGACAGCGCCCAGACGCCTCCGGACGCCGAGTCCAGCGGAAAGGCCACGGCGACACGCGCCGCCGAGGCGGTGCCAAGCCCGGAGGCTCAGCCCGTACCAGACCCGGCCGAAGAGCTCGCCAAGGCCCAGCAGCAGGCCGCTGAATACAAGGAGGCCTGGCTCCGGGCCGCCGCCGAGGCCGAGAATATCCGCAAGCGGGCCCAGCAGGAAATCGGCAGTGCCCAGAAATTCGCCTTGGAGGGCTTCGGCGCCGAGCTACTGCCGGTGCGGGACAGCCTCGAATCCGCCCTGGCCACGGACAACGCGTCCCTCGAGCAAATGCGCAGCGGGGTCGAGCTGACGCTTCGGCAGCTCAGTCAAGCCTTTGAGAAACATGGGGTTATTGAAATCGTCCCAGCCAAGGGCGAAAAGTTCGATCCCCATCGGCACCAGGCCATGACCTTGGTGGAATCCGACGCCGAGCCCAACACGGTGGTACACCTGATGCAGAAGGGCTACGCCCTCAACGATCGGGTCCTGCGGCCTGCCCTGGTCACCGTGGCCAAGCCGCCGGAAAAAGCGAGTTGATATCCGGGTCCCCCGCCCATATTTACGGATTCAGAGCATTCCAAGATTCGGAACGGAAAGGATAAATCATGGCAAAGATCATCGGTATCGACCTCGGGACCACCAACTCCTGTGTCGCCATCATGGAGGGGGGCAAGCCCAAGGTGATTGAGAATTCGGAAGGCGCCCGCACCACGCCTTCCATCGTTGCCTACATGGAAGACGGCGAAATTCTGACCGGCGCGCCCGCCAAGCGCCAGGCGGTGACGAACCCCAAGAACACCTTGTCCGCCATCAAGCGCCTCATCGGCCGCCGCTTCGCCGAGCCCATGGTCAAGAAGGACATCGGCATGGTGCCCTACAAGATCGTCGAGGCCGACAACGGCGACGCGTGGCTCGAAGTGCGGGGCAAGAAGATCGCGCCCCCCGAGGTGTCGGCCCAGGTGCTGGTGAAAATGAAAAAGACGGCCGAGGATTACCTCGGCCACCCGGTCACCGAGGCGGTGATTACCGTACCCGCGTACTTCAACGATTCCCAGCGGCAAGCCACCAAGGACGCGGGCCGCATCGC
>DKBC01000250.1 GCA_002451065.1 Betaproteobacteria bacterium UBA6910 | reverse complement strand
TTCGGCGCGTTGCTCCTAGACGAGACCGGCACCGCGGGCCCAGGCGTATTTCGCGCCCAGCACTGCGACGGGAATTTCGGTGGAATAGGCATACGCCGGGATGCCCCGATCGTACAGATATTCGGCGGCCTCCTCCACTTCCACATCCCCGGCCAGGGATGCGACGATCGGCTTCTCGATCCCCTTCGCCCTCATCTCCTCCACGATTTCGGCCACGATCCGGGCAAAAACCATCGGCGGCGTAATGATCGTATGCCAGTAGCCGAGGATGATCGCGTGAATGCGCGGGTCCTCCAGTCCCAGCTTGATCGTGTTCTTGTAGGTCGTCGGCGGCTCGCCGCCGGTGATGTCCACCGGGTTGCCAGCGGCACCAAAGGGCGGGATGAATTTGCGGAAGGCGGCATCGAGATCGGGCGGCATGCTCATCAATTGCAGGCCGTTGTCCACGCAGGCGTCGGAGAGCAGCACCCCCGAGCCGCCCGCCCCGGTAATGACCACAACGTTCTCGCCCTTCGGGGTCGGCAGCTTGGGGATCCCGCGCGCGAATTCGAGGAGGTCGCGCAGGGACCGGGCGCGGATCACGCCGGCCTGTTTGAGCACGTCCTCGTAAATCTTGTCGTTCCCGGCAAGCGCACCGGTGTGCGAGCTCGCAGCCTTGGCCCCTGCGGCCGTGCGGCCGGCCTTGAGGACTATCACCGGCTTCTTCTTCGCTACACGCTTGGCCACCTCGGCAAAGGCGCGGCCGTCCTTCAGATCCTCGCAGTGCTGGGCGATGACCCGGGTATTGTCATCCTGCTCGAAGAAGGTGAGCAGATCGTCCTCGTCGATATCCGATTTGTTGCCCAGGCCGACGATCGCCGAAACGCCCATCTTGGCTGAGCGGCTGAAACCGATGATGGCCATGCCGATTCCCCCGGACTGGGATGAAAGCGCCGCCTCGCCCTTCACATCGTAGGCCGTGCAGAAGGTGGCACACAGATTCTTTGGCGTGTAGTAGAAACCGTAGATATTGGGTCCCATCAACCGGATGTTGTACTTGCGTCCGATCTTCTGGATCTCCTTCTGGCCCTCGACGTTGCCCGTCTCGGCGAAGCCTGACGGAATCAACACGGCGCCGGGAATACCCTTCTCTCCGCACTCGATGAGCGCGCCCGCCAGCAGCTTAGCGGGGATCGCGAACACGGCGACATCGATCTGGCCCGGAACGTCCTTGACCGACTTGAAGGCCTTGATGCCCATGATTTCGTCGGCCTTCGGATGAATCGGGTAGATTTTGCCCTTGTAGCCGCCGTTGATGAGATTCTTCATTACCGAGTTCCCGATCTTGCCATCTTCGGAGGAGGCCCCGATAACCGCCACCGCATCCGGCTTCATGATCCGGTTCATGGCGCGCACGATTTCTTCCTGGCTGGGCCGGTGGCGGCTCTCCTTGGGTTCGAAGTCCACAACGATGCGGACGTCCGCCGCCGTGGCGCCGGCTTTCGTCGCGAAAATCGGATTGAGGTCCATCTCCGAGATTTCGGGGAAATCGCTCACCAGCTCGCTGACCTTCACGATCAGGTCGGCCAACGCTTCCCGGCTGACCGGCTCACCGCCGCGCACGCCCTTGAGCATTTCCGCCGCCTGGATGCCGTCGAGCATCGACGTCGCTTCCTGCTTCGTGGCCGGGGCCAGGCGAAAAGTGATGTCCTTCAGCACCTCGACTAGCACGCCGCCAAGCCCGAAAGCGACGAGCTTGCCGAAGCTGCCGTCCGTGACAGCCCCGACGATGACCTCTTGACCACCCTTCAGCATCTGCTGGACCTGGACGCCGTCAATACGGGCGTCGGCCTTGTACTTCCTGGCATTGTTGAGAATCGTGTCATAGCCCTTTGACACTTCCTCAGCGTTCTCGAGCCCCACCAGCACTCCGCCCGCTTCCGTCTTGTGCAGGATGTCGGGGGACACGATTTTGAGCACCACCGGATACCCCATTCCCTCGGCAAGCTTCTTGGCCTCGTCGGACGAGCGAGCAAGACCCTCCTTCGGGACGGGAATGCCATACGCGTCGCACAGGAGCTTGCCTTCCGGAGCGGTCAGCGCCTCTCGCCCCTCCGATTTCACCTTGTCGAGAATCTTCCTCACGGCGCCCTGGTCTTTGGCCATAATTCGTCACCTCCACTTGGGTCAAAGAGTCGGCACGCGCCGGGTGCCGCCCGTGCGTACCTGTCGTGCGCGCCCGGGGCGCGCGCTGGCTTTTTCTGGGAACCGCTGATCGATCTCGCCCGCAGGGCGCCCCACTAGGGACTTGTTCAGAGGTTCCTCAGACCGGGACTACTTGTACATGGTCTGATTCTTGGTGCCGGGCGCGTATTCGCGTGGGTCGACCCAGATGTTGACCACCGCGGAGCGGCGGGACTTCAGCACCGCTTCGCGTGCACGTGCCAGGGCCGGCGCGATCTGTCCGGGCTCACGAACTTCCTCGCCATAACCGCCGAGCATTTCGGCGAACTTGCTGAAGGGCACGTCTCCGAGCAGATTACCCACGTTGCCGCGCTCTTCGCCGTATTTCGCCAACTGGCCGTACCGGATCTGGTTCATCGCCGAGTTGTTGCCAATCACGGCGAGGTACGGCACACCGAAGCGATTCGCCGTCTCCATGTCGAATGCTGTCATGCCGAAGGCGCCGTCCCCGTAATAGCAGAGCACTTCCTTCTGCGGGTGGGCGAGCTTCGCCGCGATCGCGAAGCCGGTGCCCACCCCGAGCGAGCCCAGGGCGCCGGGATCCATCCACTGGCCGGGTTTGCGGGGGCGCACCGCTTGGGCGGAAATGGTCACCACATCGCCGCCGTCGCCGATGTAGATCGTGTCGTCGGTCAGGAACTCGTTAAGCTCGTAGGCGACGCGATAGGGGTGGATCGGGGTGTTGTCCGACTTGAACAGCGGCATCAGCTTCTGGGTGGCGGCCTCTTCAGCCGCGGCCAATTGCTTCATCCACTCCCGGCGGGCCTGACGTTTTTCGTTCTTGATACGGCCGGTTGCCGCCTGCAGTACCGCACCGAGAATCGCCCCGGGATGACCGACCAGACCAAGATCCACTTCGCGGTTCTTTCCGACGGTGCGATAGTCCTGGTCAATCTGGACCAGCGTCAGATCCTTGCTGATGCGCCTGCCGTATCCCATGCGGAAGTCGAAGGGGGTCCCCACGATTACGAGGACGTCGGCCTTGGCGAACGCCTGGGAGCGCGTGCGATCGAAATGGTGCGGATCGCCCGGCGGCAGAAGGCCTCGGCTGGCGCCATTGAAGTAGCCCGGGACATCGAGCCCGCGCAACAGGGCGACCGCTTCCTCGTGGCCACGCGCCATCCACACTTGTTGCCCGTACAGGATCGCGGGACGCTCGGAGTTCACCAGGATGTCCGCCAGCTTTTCGATATCCGCGGGATCGCCGAGCGACCTAGTGGAGGCGCGGTAGCGCCCCGGGCTCGGGATAACGGTCTTGCTGGCGTCGACCTCGCGATCGAGAACGTCCCGGGGTATTTCGAGATAGGCCGGTCCGGGGGCGCCATGGAGGCACTCGCGGGCCGCCATGGAGATCATGTCCGCGACCCGCTCGGTGCTCGGCACGGTGGCTGCAAACTTGGTGATTGCCGACATCAGGTCCACATGCGGGAGGTCCTGCAGTGAGCCCATTTTGTGCTGGGTCAGCGCGCCCTGGCCCCCGATGTGGATGATCGGGCTTTCGGAGCGGAACGCAGTGGCCACGCCGGTCACGGCGTTGGTGCAGCCGGGACCCGCGGTGGTGACAACGCAGCCCAGCTTTCCGGTCTGGCGCGCGTAGCCGTCCGCCGCGTGCGCCGCCACCTGTTCGTGGCGCACGTCGATGATGCGAATGCCCTCGTCAACGCAGCCGTCGTAGATGTCAATGATGTGGCCGCCGCACAGCGTGAATATGGTATCCACACCCTCGTTCTTCAGCGCCTTGGCGACCAGATGGCCGCCCGAAATGATGCCGGTGGCTCTGCTTTTTTGTTTGAGGGTGTCCTCCGCAGTGGTCGTTTCCAGCTTTGGAGCCGCGGTGGCCGGTGACGTGGTCATAACTTCCTCCTGACTCTGGTGAATCACGCGCGCAATGATGCGCAACAGCCCGCGGCTCAGTACCCTGAGCGACCGGCTCGAGAGAGAAAAGATCGCCTTGCCGGACGCGAGTGTCGGGCGCTGACGCGGCACATCGGCTTCAACGAGTTCGTCATCACGCCTGCCGACGCTCGGAGGCACAGTGACCGCTTACGGAGGGATTGGATACGCATACCGCCCCTGAAGGCACAAATATACGATATGTGATATACCAAGCGGGTGTCAACAAATATGTTCGACCGAAAGGCCCGGCTCAATCGCAGGCCCGTTATTTCCAGGAACCGGGGGCGCCAAGGTTGGGCAGTGCCGAGGCTCTCCGGACCAAAGCGGGGCGGATTTTTCCTATGGAAAGCCGTGTTATCAAAGGCTTCAGCAATGGCCTGAGGTATCGACCCCGGCGAATGAACCGAAAACAGGCGTCGCCAAGGTACCGATGGAGGTGCCGCCGAGGCACTGGTCGCACCGGGCTGAGCCACGTCCTGGTCGGTTCAGTCTCCCGCGATGTGATTCGCCTTACGGATCTACCGTTCTTGCTCGTGGAGGGAGGCGGGGCATCCAGTGCAATAACTCATGCCCCGGCATCCTGTCGTCACCCGCGAACCTGCAGCACAATCTTCCCGATATGTCGGCTGCTCTCCATGAGCTGGTGGGCGTCGCGGGCCTGGGCGAGCGGAAAGGTGGCGAACAGGTGGGTCTTCAGCCGCCCCGCGTCCAGTGCCGGCCAAATTTCCTGCCTCAGGGCATCACGGATGGCTGCCTTTTCGGCAACCGTGCGGGGCCTCATCGTCGAACCGGTGATGGTAAGCCGCTTCAGCATCACCGGCATGAAGTCGAACTCGGTCCTGCTTCCCTGCAGGAATGCAATGAGGACGAGTCTTCCGTCGCGCCGCAGAACGCTGACGTTCTTCTGTAGGTATGGCGCACCGACCATGTCCAGCACCACGTCAACACCCTCTTTGCCGGTGATCTCCTTGACGCGCGCAACAAAATCCTCTTCTCGATAATTGATCGCGTCGTCGGCACCAAACTCGCGGCAGAAACGCGCCTTCTCTTCGCTGCCGACGGTTACGAGTGCTTGCACCCCAAGATGGCGCGCAAGCTGAATCGCCGTTAACCCGATGCCGCTGCTTCCCCCGTGAACCAGCAGGCGCTCCCCGCGCTTCAGGCGCCCCAAGCCCACCAAATTGGCCCACACGGTAAACCAGGTCTCGGGCAGGCCGGCCGCTTCCGCGAGGCCCATGCCCCGCGGAATGGGCAACGCGTGGCTGGCGGGCGTCACGCAGTATTCCGCGTACCCGCCCCCCGGCACCAGCGCCGTCACCATGTCGCCCACCTTCCATTCGCCAACTCCTTGCCCGAGTGCGCACACCCGTCCGGCCACCTCGAGGCCAAGTACGGGCGAGGCGCCGGGCGGTGGCGGATAACGTCCCTGCCGCTGCGCCAGATCGGGTCCGTTAACCCCGGCGTAGTGAACTTCGATCAGGATTTCTCCCGGTCCGGGCTCCGGCCGTGCGCCGTCAACCACGCGCATCGAATCGGGACTGCCGTCGGGACCGTGTTCGATCTGCCTCATGGCACTGCTCGCTTCAGGAATGACGAAGGGTGCTGATTGTAAAGCTCGAACAGCCATTTTGCATGCCGATGGCTGTTTCTGGGCAACTCTAAGGGGAGTATGGTATATAGTATATTGTATTTTTTGCTTTCGACCAGACTGACGCAAGCATTCGCAGCCTCCCATGGCCCAACGTCTTCGAAAGGTAAAGGGCACCGTGCCGCCAAGCGCCCGGCGTAACGTGCGCCCGGTAGCGCTCGAGCTGCCGCCCATCAATGCAACCACAAGCTTCCGCAACCAGGCGTATGCCCTGCTGCGGCAGGCAATCGCGGAAGCCGAAATATATAGCCAGGAAGAGGAGGTTCGTCTCGACGACCGGCAGCTCAGCGAGGCGCTGGGTGTCAGCCGCACGCCGATACGCGAGGCCATGACGCTTCTCGAGCAAGAGGGTTTCCTACGCACCATTCCGCGGCGCGGGATCTTCATCGTGCGCAAGACGAAGAAGGAAATCATCGAGATGATCCAGATGTGGGCGGCGCTTGAAAGCATGGCGGCAAGGATGGCCGCCGTTAATGCGTCGGACGCGGACATTGCACGACTACGCCACCTGTTTGACGAGTTCGTCGATGCGGCCCCGTCCGAGCACATTAACGAATACTCGGAAGCCAACCTGGCCTTCCATCAGGCAATCGTGGAAATGGGCGGCTCGCAAATCATGGCCGACACGGTCAGGAACCTGCTCGTGCACGTCCGCGCAATCCGCAAGTTGACCATCTCCAAGGACAACCGCGCCGAGCGCTCCATCATCGATCACCTGAAAATCGTCGAGGCGCTGGAGCGGCGTGATCGCGACCTGGCCGAGAAACTGGTGCGCGATCACACGCTTGAACTTGCAAACTATGTCGAAAAGCACTGCGATTTCCTGCGTTAGGGTACCCCTTATCAGGTCCCAAACCGCCGCGGCCGTGGCCTTGCGCATCGATCCTCCGGCGGAGCTCGAGCACTTGGCGGTGCAGGATCTCGTCTTCACCGGGGCCGCTTATCTCGCCCACGCAGTGCTGCCCGCGACCGTTCTTCCCGAAAAAGCCGACAGCTTCAGCAGCACCGACCGGTTCCGGCGGCCGGGCGGGCGGGCGATCGGCGCCGCCGCAGGCGAGGTGATCACGGTAGAATCTGCCTTGAACAAGGTTGGCCTTTGCGCTCGGGCCGATGACGGAACTCCGCGCGGCGCGGCTGGCATCCCCTACGCTCGCTCTGAAGCGGCGGCGCACAACTTGACCAACCCGGTCCCTGCCCCGTTTGGCAGGGTCCCGAGGTTCAAGTATCGTGCGGTGCGGGTCGCGAGAGGCGGGGAGGTGGCGCCGCCCGCCGGCTAAGGAGGCGGGGCGGCGCTGGCACACCTGTAGCCAGCCTGCTGCAGGGCCGGTGGGCCGCCGGGTCTGCCAGCAAGTTCCATCGATTCGCAGGGATCGGAATAGTTCGCGAAGCTTTGTTACTAGGAGACACAAGACCATGGAAAAGGCTCTATCCGGCATTCGTATCCTTGACATGACCCATGTCCAGGCCGGCCCCACGGCATCGCAGATCATGGCATGGCTGGGCGCCGACGTGATCAAGTTCGAACCCCCCACCGGCGACGTGACGCGCGCACAACTGCGCGACGTACCGAATGCCGACAGCCTCTATTTCACGATGCTCAACTGCAAC
>DKBC01000263.1 GCA_002451065.1 Betaproteobacteria bacterium UBA6910 | reverse complement strand
AGCTCTCGTAGAGGATGCCCAGCACCAGGTAGATGACGAAGATGGAAAGGGCCAGCAGCAGCTCCATGTCGGCCAGGGAATCCCGGAACGCCTGGGCGGTGCCCTGGAAGCTGCCGATAAGCGAGGCCGGCGCGCGCAGCTCCCGCATGGCGGCCTCCACCTCGCGCACGGCCTGGCTCAGGGCGAAGCCCGGCTCCAGGTCGAAGGACAGGGTGACGGAGGGAAGCTGGCCCACATGGTTGATGGACAGGGGCCCCACGCCCTGGCCGATCTCGGCCACGGTGGACAGGGGGACCAGCTGGCCGGACTGGGCGCGCACGTAAAGGAGCGAAAGCGCGTCGGGGTGGGCCTGATATTCCGGGAGCAGCTCCAGGACCACGGCGTAGTCGTTGCTGGGGGTGTAGATGGTGGAGACCTGGCGCGAGCCGTAGGCGTTGAATAGAGCGGTCTCCACCTGCTCGGCGGTGATGCCCAGGGCCGAGGCCTTCTGGCGATTGATGCGCACCGTGACTTCGGGGTTGCGGATTTGCAGGTCGGAGGTGGCGTCCCGGAACCCCGGCAGGGTGCGCAGCTTCTCCTCCACCAGCGGCGCCCAGTGGTAAAGCTCCTCGGTGTCGGTGCTCTGCAGGGTGTACTGGTAGGGGCTCTTGGTGAGGCGCCCGCCGAGGCGGATCTCCGGCAGGTTCTGCAGGAACACCTTGAGGCCCGTGATGTCCCGCAGCGTCGGGCGCAGCTCCTCCAGCACGCGGTTGGCGCTCACGCGCTCGGTGCGGGGCTTGAGAATGACGAGAATGCGGCCCAGGTTGAGGGAGGTGCTGGAGCCGCTCACGCCCATGAAGGACATGACCGACTCCACGCCGGGATGGGCGCGGATGATCTGCGCCGCCTGGGCCTGCTTTTCGGCCATGGCGGGGAAGGCGATGTCCTGGGCGCCCTCGGTGAAGGCGAACAGGCGCCCGGTGTCCTCAGGCGGCAGGAAGCCCTTGGGCATGGCGGCGAACTGCCAGGCCGTGAAGCCGGTGAGGGCGAGGAAGGCGATAAGGGTCGCCTTCTGGTGGCGCAGCACCCATTTCAGGCTGGCGTCGTAACGGCGCAGCAGGGCGTCGAAGGCGGCGCCGCTGGCGGCGTAGAGGCGGTGGTGGGATTGCTGGCGCTCGGGGCGCAGCCAGCGTCCGCACAGGAGCGGCGTGAGGGTGAGGGAAACAAAGCCCGAGATCAGCACCGCCACCATGATGGTGACCGCGAACTCGGAGAGCAGCCGCCCCAGGATGCCGCCCATGAACACAATGGGCAGGAACACCGCCGCCAGGGACACCGTCATGGAGACGATGGTGAAGCCAATCTCCCGGGCGCCGTCCAGGGTGGCCTGCATGGGCGTCTTGCCCATCTCCAGGTGGCGGGCGATGTTCTCCAGCATGACGATGGCGTCGTCCACGACGAAGCCCACGCACAGCACCAGGGCCAGCAGGGACAGGTTGTTGATGCTGAAGCCCAGCAGGTACATGGCGGAAAAGGTGCCGATCAGCGACATGGGCAGCGCCAGGCTCGGGATCAGGGTGGCGGAGACGTTGCGCAGGAACACGAAGATCACCATCACCACCAGGGCCAGGGCCAGCATCAGGGTGAACTGCACCTCCTTGACCGAGGCGCGGATGGACTGGGAGCGGTCGTAGAGCACGTCCACCCGGATGCCGGGGGGGACCTGGGTCCGGAACGCCGGCAACACCTTCTGGATCTCGTCCACCACCTGGATGGTGTTGGTGCCGGGCTGGCGGTAGATGGCGAGCACCACCCCGCGCTCGGCGTTGTACCAGGCGCCGGACTTCTCCTCCTCCACGCCGTCGGTCACCTCCCCCAGCTCGTCCAGGCGCACCGGCGCGCCGTTGCGCTGGGCCACCACCAGGGGCCGGTAGGCGGCGGCGTTCTGGAGCTGGCCGCTGGCCTGGATGGTGAACATGCGCTCCCTGCCCTGGATGATGCCGGTGGGCAGGTTCACGTTCTGGCGGCGGATGGCCTGCTCCACCTCGTCCAGGCCGATGCCCCGGGCCGCCAGCTTGCCGGGGTCGAGGCGGATGCGCACGGCGTACTTCTGGGAGCCGAACACGGAGACCTGGGCCACCCCGCTCAGGGTGGACAGGCGCTGGGCGAGGAGGGTCTGGGCGTACTCGTCCACCGCCGACAGGGGCAGGGTCTCGGAGGTGAGGGCGAGGTAGAAGATGGCGGCGTCCGCCGGGTTCAGCTTGCGGAATGTGGGGGGCGTGGTCATCTCCGGGGGCAGCAGGCGCTGGGCGGCGGAGATGGCGGACTGCACGTCCTGGGCGGCGGCGTCGATGTCCCGGCTGAGCTTGAACTGCAGGGTGACGCGGGTGTTGCCCAGCACGCTGATGGAACTCATGGAATCCAGCCCGGGGATGGTGGAGAACTGCTTCTCCAGGGGCGTGGCCACGGAGGAGGCCATCGTCTCCGGGCTGGCCCCGGCCAGGGCGGCGGTGACCTCCACGGTGGGGAAGTCCACGTTGGGCAGCGCCGCCACCGGCATCAGGCGGTAGCTGAACACCCCGAAGAACAGGATGCCGATCATCACCAGCCCGGTCATGACCGGGCGGCGCACGAAGAACTCGGAGATGCTCATTCCGCCTTGGCCGGCTTGATACTGACCCTGGTTCCGCGCGTGAGGCGGGAAGCACCGTCAGTAACCACTCGCTCACCTGCCGCAAGACCGTCGGCGATGAGGGCCTCCTCGCCCTCACTGCGGCTTACCCGCACCGGGCGCTGGTCCACCGTCTGGTCGTCCTTGACCACGAACACGTAGCTGCCCTTGGGCCCGGACTGAACCGCCGCCGCCGGAATCACCAGGGCGCCGGCCTCCTCGCCCAGGGTCAGGACGGCCTCCACGAAGTCCCCCGGCCAGAGCAGGCGCTGCTCATTGGCGAAGCGCGCCCGCAGCTTGAGGGTGCCGGTGGCGGGATCCACGGTGTTGTCCACGAAGGCCAGTTCGCCGGACACGGACTTGCCGGCAACGGTCGCGGTCACCGGCAGGCGCCGCTCGCCCATGGCCGCCCGGATCGCCGGGCCGTGCTGCTCGGGGACCGCGAAGCTGACGAAGATGGGGGAGATCTGGTTGATGACCACCAGGGGCGGATTTTCGTTGGCCTTCACCAGGTTGCCCTCGGTGACCAAGACCTTGCCGGCGCGGCCGCCGATGGGGGCGCGGATGGTGGCGTACTGGAGCTGGAGCTTGACCGACTCGATGGCTGCCTCGTCCGCCGCCACCGCCGCCTGGGAGGATTCCAGGTTGGTGCGTACCTGAGCGTAGCCCTCCTTGGAGACGAAGCCCTTGGCCAGCAGGTCCTGGTAGCGGGCCTCCTGGCCCCGGGCGTATTCGAGCTGGGCCCGGGTTTTCAGGAGGTTAGCTTCGGCTTGGCGCAGCTGGGACTGGAACGGGCGGGGGTCAATCTGGAACAGGATCTGGCCCTGGGAGACATCGTCGCCGTCCTTGAAGTGGACTTTGAGTATCTGGCCGTCCACCCGGGACTTGATGGCCACGCTGGACTCGGTCTCCACGTTGCCCACGGCCCGCAGGCGCACCGGCACGGTCCTCACTTCCGCCGCTACGGCCAGCACCGGCACCGCCGGTCCCGCGCCGGGTTTGGACTTGGCCTGGGAGTCGTTCCCGTCGCAGCCGGCGAGCGCAACCGCCAAAGCGAGACCCGCCGCCAGAAGGCGGCCTGGGTAGCGGCGGTTGCGGAGCAAGGGCGAAATCCTATGATGGAATCGGCGGCTGGGATCACTATACCCGAGCAGCGCCGTCCCCGCTGCGGCCCGGGCCGAATACCCTGATGCACAAGGCGGAATTCCGTTCAGGCAACGTTCAGCGTTAATGGAGTACAGTTAAATTGACCTGAAGAGGGCTGGCCTGTCGCTCCGGCGACAAAGGAGTTGACCATGAAAACCACACGTCTGATGCTCATCCTGGCGACGGCGCTGGCCGTCGGCCTGGGAACTTTGGCGCCCACGCCTGTTTCCGCAGACGGGGGCTATCGAAAACCTCATTATCCGGCGGCCGGTTACAGGCGGCATGTGAAGCCGGGCTACGGTCACATCTATTACCGCGGCGGGCATTACCGCGGGTATTACGGGGGTGGAAGCCGCTATAGCTTCGGGCTGTACCTGGGGCCCGGTTTCTGGGGTTATCCGTATTCACCGTATTACGGCGGCTATGGTTATGGCGCTTACGGCTACCCCTATCCGGCCTATCCCTACTACCCCCCGGCCGTGGTGACGGTGCCTTCGTCGCCTCCGACTTACATCGAGAGGGGTGTACCGGACGCGGCGGCCGAGCCGATGGATTCGGCGTACTGGTACTACTGCCGCGACGCAAGCGCGTACTACCCGTACGTGAAGCAATGCCCGGGTGGCTGGGAGCGGGTTGCCCCGCAGCCGCCCCCGCGGTAAGCAGAAAGGAGGGGCCATGAAACGCCTGCTGAAGCTTTCGGTTTTGTTGCCGTTGCTGCTGCTCAGCGCGTGCGTGACGGTCCCCACTGGACCGGGCGCCATGGCGCTGCCGGGCACCGGCAGGACCTTTGACCAGTTCCGCTACGACGACATGGACTGCCGCGGCTTCGCCAGCTACCAGATCGGCGGCGCCACGGCCGAGCAGGTCGCGGTGGACAGCGGCGTGAAGAGCGCCGTCGCGGGGGCCGCCATCGGTGCTCTCGGCGGCGCAGCGATTGACGGCGGGAGGGGTGCGGCCACCGGCGCCGCGGCGGGCGCGGCCGTGGGCGGGCTGGCGGGAACCAGCGCCGGCGCGGCCTCGAGCTACGAGCTGCAGCGGCGCTACGACGCGGCCTACCTGCAGTGCATGTACGCCAAGGGGCACAAGGTCCCGGTCTACGGGAACTTCATTTCCCAGCAGCCGGCCCCACGCTCCTCGCGGGGCTACTCGCCGGCGTATCCGCCGCCGCCTCCTCCGCCGCGGTAAGCGGCACTTGCCGGGCGCCGTGGCCAAACACTCGGCGCGCGGTCGCAAGAATGGGACTGGCGTGCCAGAATCGGGGACTCGTCCATTTCCCGAGACGGCATGATCGACGCCCGCAACTACCACGCCGAGGTAACCCTCAGGAACGGCACGCCGGCGACGGTGCGCGCCATCCGCCCCGACGACAAGGCCCGGATCCTGGAAGCCTTCCGCAACCTGGACCGGGAGACTGTCTACACCCGGTTCTTCGCCTACAAGACCGCCCTCACCGACCGGGAGCTGAGGCTGGCGACGGAGCCCGACTTCGAACACACCGTGGCGCTGGTGGTCACCCTCCCCAAGGCCACGGACGAAATCATCATCGCCGGCGCGCGTTACGTGGTGCTGGGGGCAAGGGGCGATGCAGCCGCGAGCGCAGAGGTGGCGTTCACCGTGGAGGAGGATTTCCAGGGCCAGGGCATCGCCGGCCGACTGCTCAAGCACCTGGCGACGATCGCCCGCGCCAAGGGCATTTCGACCTTCGAGGCGGAGGTGCTGCCCGTCAACAAGCCGATGCTGGCGGTGTTCGCCCGCAGCGGCCTGCCCATGAGCCAGCGCCGGGGCGAGGGCGTGGTGCACATTGAACTTGCCCTCGGCGGAACTTGAGGCGCGCTCAGGGGGGTGCCCGGTCGCCGTTGCTTTAGAATGGCGCCTTTCAAAACGGAAAGGATCGCCATGCCGTCCACACAGACACCCGAGGGGCTGATCATCGAGGACCTGGTCGCCGGCGAGGGTCCCGCCGCGGCCAGCGGCCAGATGGTCACGGTGCACTACACTGGCTGGCTCACCAACGGCCAGAAGTTCGATTCCAGCAAGGACCGCAACGACCCCTTCGTGTTCCCCCTGGGCGCCGGCCACGTGATCCGCGGCTGGGACGAAGGCGTGCAAGGGATGAAGGTGGGCGGCCGGCGCAAGCTCACCATTCCTCCGGCGCTGGGTTACGGGGCGGGCGGCGCCGGCCGGGTGATCCCGCCCAACGCGACCCTGGTGTTCGAGGTGGAGCTGCTGGAAGTGGGCTGAGCCCGATTCGCGCCCGGGGCCCTTTCAGCCCTCGCGGCGGCCCCGCAGCAGCTTCAGCACCAGCAGCACCAGGGGCGTTCCATGCATCAGCAGGTCGAAGATGTCGAGGGGTTTCACCAGGGTGCCGGCCACCAGCATTTTCAGTTTTTCCCAGAGATGGGGCTCGGGGGTGAACGGCGCCAGGGCGAGCAACACTGCCGCCGGCGCCAGGAGACTGAGGGGAATGCGGTCAAGCCATTTCATGGTTGGATTGCTTGAGCCCGGTGGCGAGGCGCCCTCGGTCATTCGGGGCAAACGCAGCGCGGCCCGGAATCCATCGGAGCTAACGCCCGCACCCGGGGCGTTCCCTAGGCGCGCCCCTGGCGGCTGAGGAACCGGTCCAGCTGGTCGGCGAAGCGCTTGCGATCGGTCTGGTCGAGGGGCGCCGGGCCTTCGGTCTGCACCCCGGTCTCGCGCAGCTTCTCCATAAAATCCCGCACCGACAGGCACTCGCGGATGTTGTCCGCGCTGTAGAACTCGCCCCGCGGATTGAGCGCGTGGCCGCCGCGCGCGATGACATCCGCGGCAAGGGGGATGTCGGCCGTGATCACAAGGTCGCCCGCCTCCATCCGCCGCGCGATTTCGTTGTCGGCAACGTCGAACCCGCGGGACACCTGAATCGCGCGGATGAAGCGCGATGGCGGCGAGCGCAGGGGTTTGTTCGCCACCAGGGTCATGGCTATCTGGGAGCGCTCGGCGGCCCGGTAGAGGATCTCCTTGATCACCACCGGGCAGGCATCGGCGTCGACCCAGATGTTCATCCGCCCTCCAAGCAGCGCCGTTCTGACCCGGCGGCAGGGAAATTCATGGCCCGAGTCTAACGGGCCGTCCGCCCTTCCACAAACGGCGGGGGAACCGCGCGGCAGGTTGTTGGCCAAAGCCAGGATCAGACACCGACAGGGGACACCATGAAAACGGGAAGCGGACATTTCGGGGCAGCCCTTGGGGCCATTGCGCTGGCAAGCCTGGGCACGGCGCCTGCGCCGAGCCTCGCGGCGGAAGTGGTGCGCACCCAGGCTCACGATGTCCGCGTCGTGAGAGTGGTGACCGGCCTGGAGCATCCCTGGGGCATGGCGTTCCTGCCGGACGGGCGCATGCTGGTGACGGAACGCCCGGGGCGGCTGCGCATTGTAGACAGCGGCAAGCTGCTGCCGCAGCCAGTGGCGGGACTGCCGGCCATCGCCCAGCACGGCCAGGGCGGGCTGCTGGACGTGGCGCTGCATCCGAAGTTCGCCGAGAACGGCTGGGTGTACCTCTCCTACGCGGCGCGGGGCGAGGGCGGGGTCGGCACCGAGGTGGCGCGGGGGAAACTCGAGGGCAACCGCCTCACCAATTTGCAGGTGATCTTCCGCCAGCAGCCCAAGCTCGGCGGCGGGCGGCACTTCGGCTCGCGCCTGGTGTTCGATCGCCAGGGTCTTCTCTACATCACCCTCGGCGACCGGGGCGATGACGACCGCGCCCAGCGCCTGGACCAGCTGGTGGGCAAGGTGGTGCGGCTGAAGGATGACGGCGGCATTCCCCCGGGCAACCCGTTCGCAAATCAGGCCGGCGCGCGGCCGGAGATCTTCACCCTCGGCAACCGCAACGTGCAGGGCGCGGCGCTCCACCCGGAAACCGGGCTGGTCTGGGCCCACGAGCACGGCCCCCAAGGCGGAGACGAAGTAAACGTGCTGCGCGCCGGGGTGAATTACGGCTGGCCGGTGATTACCTACGGCGTGCAGTACGTGACGGGCATGAAGATCGGCGAGGGCACCCAAAGGGAAGGCATGGCGCAGCCCCTGTGGAAATGGGTGCCGTCCATCGCGCCCTCGGGGATGGCCTTCTGCACCGGGGACAAGTTTCCGAAGTGGAAGGGCGACCTGTTCGTGGGCGCGCTCAAGGACCGGCTCCTCGTGCGGCTGCGGCTCGACGGAGAGAAGGTGATCTCGGAGGAGCGCATGCTGGAAGGCATCGGCCGGGTGCGGGA
Organism: Betaproteobacteria bacterium UBA6910; assembly: GCA_002451065.1. Classification (GTDB taxonomy): domain Bacteria; phylum Pseudomonadota; class Gammaproteobacteria; order Burkholderiales; family UBA6910; genus UBA6910. Next base: position 3,639 of record DKBC01000263.1, on the reverse strand, counting down.
CGTGCGCGCCGGCCCCGATGGCTATCTCTACTTGCTGACCGACGCCCGGGATGGCGAGTTGCTGCGGCTGGAGCCGGCCAGGTAAGCGAGAGTCATCGCCGGCAGGGTGATTGAAAAAGAAAAAGGCCGCGGGCGTTAGCCGCGGCCTGAGATCAAGGCTTGGTCCGATTGCGTTTTCTCGCGCGGACCCGGCGCGCAGCGCGGGTCCGGCGTGCCAAGCCAGCGACGCTGCGCCCTAGGTGCGTTGCTCCTTGGTGGGGGCGCCGGATCCCTGTGATCCGTCGGTCGTGGTCGCCTTGCCGGGACACGCCAGCGCGGTGCCACTCGCCATCACGAACGCGAAGGCGGCGGCCAGCTGCAGCAATCGACTAGACATCGGATCACCTCCTTTCCAAAAGGCACGGCACATGCCGTGCCGCAACCATAGCAGAAGACACCGCCCGATTTGAAGGGCCCGAACAACTACGGCCTCCCGGAACCTGCTCAGGTGCCCGTGGCCTCCACCCACTCGGCGCCGAAAGCCACCCCCAGGGCCGAGGTAAGCGCCTGGATCTGGCGCTCGCCCAGGCGGGTGAGCAGCGGGGCGCCGGTGGCGAGGGTGCTGTCAATGAGATTGATGGCAAGCGCCGGGCAGCGCTCGCCCCGCACCAGGCCCTGGCGCACTTCGGCGTGCAGGGCGCCGATGGGCTCGCCTACGATGCGCTCCAGGAGTTCGTTCAGGGGCGCCCGGGCACCGTCCACCTCTTCCAGCAGGGTCTTAACCAGCCCCTCGCGGAAGGCGGCGAACTCCTGGGCCGGGCGGGGATCGCCCCAGCCCTCGCGCCGCTTCACGTCGGCGCAGAGATTCACGAGCTCGTCGGACGTGCCCGGCGGCCCGATGAACAGGGTGAGCTGGGTGGCGGTGGGAGTCGCGGCGCCAGTGGCCGCGGCGGTTTGAATTGCAGACATTTTCAGCTCCTTCCCCCCTGTTTCCCGCGTTGCCGGCTCCCGGGGAGGTAAGAGCTAGCGACGCTTTAGCGGCATTTGTGCGTCGCCCCGCAAGTTGTCCGTTAACTCGGCGACCGGCCCGCAAGGGCCCAAACAAAAAACCCGTTCAGCCTTGGCGGCTAAAACGGGTTGTTGGACTCCGCTTTAGCCGCATTTTTAACGCGCCCGCAAGCTGAACATCAAATCGGCGCAACGGTCCACACCTTAGCGCCGAATCCCGCTCTTGGCAACCGTGCGTTGCACCATGCAGAGGACGAGCCCCCCGGCGCGGCGTCCGCGGCCGGCAGAGCGGGTGGCTGCCGGGTGGAATGGCCACAGAATTGACGGAGCCCCGCATTACGGGCATTCATTGACCCATGCACAACGCTCAGGAACAAAGAGAAGTACATACCCAGACTACCGACTCCCGGATCCTGGCGCCCGGGCGCAACTGCTGGCGCCTTGCGCGCGCCGAGCGGGCCGCGTTTCTGATCGACGGCGCGGATTACTTCAAGGCTTTTCGCTCCGTTGCCGCCCGGGCGCGCCACTCCATTTTCGTCATCGGATGGGACATCAGCGGCCGCGTCAATCTCGCGCCGGAAGGAGGCGACGACGGGCTCCCGTCAACCCTGGCGGAGTTTCTCGACGCCCTGGCGCGGCGCCACCGCGGGCTCGACATCTACGTCCTGAACTGGGATTTCGCCGTGCTCTACGCCATGGACCGGGAATGGCTTCCGATCTACCGCCTCGACTGGCGCACCCACCGCCGCGTCCACTTCTGCATGGACGATCAGCACCCGGTGGGAGGATCGCACCACCAGAAGATCGTGGTCGCCGACGACGCAGTGGCGTTTGTCGGGGGAATCGATCTCACGAACTGCCGCTGGGATACCTCGGAGCACCGGGCGGAGCACCCGCGCCGTGTCGACGCCCAGGGAGAACCGTGCCCGCCGTTCCACGACGTGCAGATGATGGTGGACGGGGAGGCGGCTCGGGCCATCGGGGAACTGGCCCGGGAGCGCTGGCATAGGGGAACGGGAAAGCAACTGCGGGAGCGCCCCGCGCCAGGGGAGGTTCACGATCTTTGGCCGGAGCACGTGGAGCCGGACCTGAGCGATGCGGACATCGCCATCTCGCGCACGGAACCGGCTTATGCCGGAAGGTCCGCGGTGGACGAGATCCGGCGGCTCTATTTGGACTCGATCGCCGCGGCAAAGCGCGACATCTATCTGGAGAACCAGTATTTCAGTTCCAGCGCGGTCGGCGGCGCCCTGGAGGATCGGCTGCAGGACGCCAAAGGCCCGGACGTGATCATCGTCTCGCGCGCCGAGGACACCGGCTGGCTTGAGGAAGCCACCATGGGCGTGCTACGCGCGCGGTTGCATGGTCGTCTGAAGGAGGCGGACTCGGGCCGTGGGCGCTATCGCGCTTATTTCCGAAAGGCCTCGGGCCAGGGGCGAGACATGGTCAACGTTCACGCCAAAGTGATGATCGTGGACGACGCGCTGGTTTCGATTGGGTCCGCCAACCTGAACAACCGCTCCATGGGCCTGGATACGGAATGCAATCTCACGGTGGAGGCCGGAGGCAACCAGCGCATCGCTCAGGCCATCGCCCGGCTGCGCGCGCGGCTTCTGGGAGAGCACCTCGGAACGGAACCGGAGCGCTTAGCCTCGGAGACCCAGCGCCATAGCCTTGCCGAGGCGATCGAGTCCCTGCGCCAGGAGCATCGCCTGCTGGAGGAGCTAGACCCGCAGGTCGATCCCAATCTCGACGAATGGTTGCCGGAAAGCACAGTCATCGACCCGGAAAAGCCGGTCTCGCCGGAGCGCCTGATCGCGACGCTGGTCCCGGAGGAAGAGGGGAAGCGGCCCGTCTCGCGGCGGCTCCTGGCTCTCGCGGCTGGGGTCATGGGGCTGTTCGCGTTGGCGGCTGCCTGGCGCTGGACGCCCATGGGCGACTGGCTCGATATGGAAACCCTGGTGAGCGCGGCCAACCGGTTCCGGAGCCTGGACGCGGCCCCCTTGCTTGCCATCGGCGCCTTCGTCGCCGGCGGGCTTCTCGTCATACCGATAACCGCTCTCATCATGGTCGCGGTGATCGTGTTCGGCCCGGTGTTAGGCCTCGCCTACGCCTTCGTCGGCGTTACGCTGAGCGCCGCCCTTACCTATGGACTCGGCATCCTGGTCGGACGCGGCGCCGTGCGCCAGCTCGCGGGTTCCCGCCTCAACCGGTTAAGCCGGCGGCTCGGGCGCCGGGGAATCCTCACCATGTTCGCGGTGCGGCTGGTGCCGGTGGCACCTTTCACGGTGGTGAACATGGTAGCCGGCGCGTCCCACATCGGGTTCAAGGATTTTCTGGTGGGGTCCCTATTGGGCATGGCGCCGGGAATGATCGCCGCGGCGCTTTTCATTGACCGCGTTGTCGCCGCCGTGCGCGAGCCGGGCGCGGGAACCTTCGCCGTGCTCGGGGTCGCGGTGCTGATTATCGTGCTCGCCGCCATCGGGCTGCGACGCTGGCTACGCAAGCACGACCCGCCGGCGCAATCCGGGGAGACCAAGTGACGCTTAAAAAGAATCGGGCGCAAGGTTTCAGGCTCGCGTCCTACAACATCCACGGCGCCGTGGGTCGGGATGGCCGGCGGGATCTGGGCCGCGTCGTGCGCGTCCTGGA
>DKBC01000300.1:3572-24356 GCA_002451065.1 Betaproteobacteria bacterium UBA6910 | reverse complement strand
CAGACCGAGGCGCTGGCTTTCGGCAAGACTGCCCAGGAAGTGAGGAGCGTGGGTGTTTCAGCGGATTTGATCCCGCACAAGGTGTTCGAGGGTAATCGCCCTTCCAGTACCATCCTGGCCCAGCGGCTAACGCCGCAAACCTTGGGCGCGCTGGTGGCCCTCTACGAGCACTGCGTGTTCACCCAGTCGGTGATCTGGGGCGTGAATGCTTTCGACCAGTGGGGAGTGGAACTGGGCAAGGCCCTCGCCCAGCGCATCGTGCCGGAACTGGAAGACCGCGATGCAATCCATCTGGGTCATGACAGTTCAACCAATGCCTTGATCCGCCGATATCGGGCTCGGCGAGGGAAATAGGAAGCTTCGGCAACAACGGGTCCGAGGAAACTCGGTTACCGGTAGCGACGGCGACTCAGAAACGCCAGTTCAGGTCGAGCCCGAAGAAGTAGTAGCTGCTGTCACCCGCGGGCAAGGCGGGGGGGACGAGGTTGCGGCGCGCCGGATCGAGGCCGCTGCCATAAAGATACTCCACGGCCATCCCGACCCCGAGATTCTCCCGCAGGGAATATCTTGCGCCGACACCGGCGAACCAGGCTTCGCCGCCGCCCAATGCCCCGCCTTGTGACCACGCAACGCGCTCGGACTGGGCCAGTTCCTGCCAGCCCAGGGCGCCGGTAAGGGCCCATCGCTTGCCAAACTGGTGGGACACTGTCGCGGCCACGGCTTGCGGAACCGTAACACCTGGAACCTGCACGCCCGGGGTCGTGAAATCTGAATACCGCGTGATCGGATACCACTGGCTCAACGTGTCGTCCCGGAACCGGGACCGGTATGCCAAACCGACTTCGGTCCCGGGGTCGAGGGCATAGCGCAGCCCGAGATTCAGGTCAGCGCCGCGCAACCCTGAGGCACGGGAAAGGGGATCCTGCAGGCTGGCTGGAAACTGGGACCCTGCAGATGGCCCCAAGCGGTAGCGCAGAGCAACCCCGGCGTCCAAGGCAAGGGTGCCGGTGGCGCGGTAACTGATGGCCGGAGTGACGAAAACGCCGGCAACGGCTTGTTCGCGGGCTGCCCTGCCCTCCCATTCGTCAAGGCCGGACCGCCAGGCATAAGTGCTGGCCCCGAATCCGACCCCATAGCGCCCCACGCCCAACCCCGGCGCCGTCAGAGGATCGCGTGAAAATGGGGTGACGCCCAGCACAAAGTGCGCGCTATCGCCATCGGCGGCGCCACTGGGCAGGAGCTCGTAGCTTCCCGCGGCCCCGACGGCAGGAGCGATGGCAAACGCGCCCGCCGCGGCAAAGGCCAAGACCCGAATTTTGTGCCAATTTCCACGCATCAGAATATTTGATTTTCGCTTCTGCAATTCCATTCTAGACACTTTTTTCCCCCCGGCGCACCCTTTCGCCAAGCGGGCACTGCAGCTCTCGCTTTCCTTCCGATATTCGTCGCAAAAATGCAACATTGAACCTCGATGGGCGGCAAAGAGCTCCTGCAGCAGTTTCCGTAGGCTGGGATCCCCTTGCCCTATCGCGGTTAATGGTCGGCTCGCCGCCGGAGTTCCTGCTTGACCCGGGCGCGTTCCGCGCGCTCGAGTTCGACCATGACATACGCAAGGTAATACTTGTTGATCTTGCTCACGTGCTGGGCAGTTTCACCTCCCACTTTTTCGGCCGCGACCAGTTCCACGGTGTTGAACCAGGCGTTGGGATCGAGACCGCGCCCAGCACCAACGAGAGTCCGAGTGTTGTCGTGAACGGCGTCTTGCTATTTCAGACCCGGCAATCATCCGGACGTCGACTTTGGTTAACCACCCTGCATCGGGGGTCCGGGCGTGCCATTTGTTTACCGGGTGCCGATGTCTCCGGCCCAACGTCCTCTTTGTTCAGAACGCTGTGCTTGCTGCCCAGCAGGTCGGTATGCCGGACTCGCCATGGTGATTCCGGAACGCGACCCAGGCTCAGCGTCCGGTAAGCCAGCCAATGCTCAGGTTATCCTTGGCGCGCCGGGGCGCGGCGGCGCCGTTAGAAGTGAGAATCCCGCAATCCGGTTTTCGGGGTCGTATCGGATTGCCCTCAATCGGCGCCCGATCGTCCTGCCAGCGGCCGGCGTCGACCTCTGCGAGGGGCGTGGCGCCGCTTGACCACTGTCCCTCTTGCGCCCGCCTGCTAAGGATTCAGAATTTTTTTGCGCGCCTGCTCGTACTCATCCTTGCTTATCACACCGGCCTCGTAGGCTTTCTGGAGATCCATGAGTTGTTTCCCGGTGGTGGCGGTGGTGCCGCGGTGCTCGACTTTCTCTCCGCCGCAGCCCGCGGCCAAGGCCGCTGCGATTATTGCTGCAACCATTAATGCGCGCATTTCAGCTGCTTCCTCAGGGATGTGCGCTCGACGCAGGCCACGGACGCGGCCCGACACCTGGACCAGGGACTCATGAAGTGCCAATTTTCGGCGCTGCGGATTGCTCATCGAATTCCGGCCCCTCCGGACCGGTCGCGGAAGTGCCGGAAGGGGGCTCGGACTCGATGGGTTCCCAGGCGCAGAGCTTGAGACCGTCGGCCGGAGTGGTGCAGCCTATCTGTTCCTCACGGAGAAGGCACTCCCCGGGACAGCGGTGCTCCACCACCACCAACTTGGTTTCCGCATCATGGCTGCGGGCGCCGTCCCAGTAGCTGCAGGTGGCGCAGACCCGGAGCTCCGCGGGGAGGATCAGCTTGCGGCCATCCACCATGAGCAAAGCGCCCGGGCGTGATGTTCAAGACTGTTACTTGCTTTCAAGGACGCGCTTGCGCTCGCGCTCGTACTCGTCCTTGGACATGGCTCCGGCCTCGTAGGCCTTTTGCAGGTCCAGCAGCTGCTGTCCCTTGGTCGTGGTGGTGATCTCGCTCTTGATCTCCGCTCCGCCGCCGCTACAGGCTCCCATTCCCAGCGCGGCCGCTACCGTGACGATCAAGGCCCAGGTGTTGATTCGTTTTTGCATCTCGTTCTCCTTGCAAGCTGACAAAAAAGGTCCGCAGCCCTATTGAGGGAATGCTCCTGCGCTCCGGGCAATTGGGGCGGCCCCGGATCTCGGCAGCGCTATTTTCTTCCTTGCCCGCACGGATGACAACTTCCTTGTCAAAGAAAGCGTTCGGCATCCCGAAGCATGTCGCCGCGGCTGATCACCTCTCCCGACGGCAGTCGGCCGACCATCACGGTGCCCTGGCGCGGCGGGTCCTCGGCCAGCTGCACCTCCACCAGGTTGAACTCCATGGCGGGCCCCGGTGCTCCGGGCCCAATGATCTGGTTCATGCTGTTCACCCGCAACTGGACTTCGGTCAGGTAAAGGAAGTCTCCTGGGTTGCTGAGCACGGCCCGGGCCTGATCGAGATAGCGGTCCAGGGTGCCCACGCTGGCCTTGGTCGATTCAAGGTAACGGGCATTTTCGGCGAGCTTTCTTTCGATTACTTCGACGTCAGAAACGTTCTCGCTTGGTCCAAAGGCGTCTTCGAGGCCGCCTCCGCGCTGTTTCAGGAGCATCAGGCGCGTCGACAGCATGGCCCGCTGCTGCTCCAGTTCCCGGGTCCTGGATTTCAGCCCGCTGATTCGGGCGAGCACCCGGTTGAGCAGGAAAACGAATGCGCGGCGCTCCATCTCGGCCCGCAGTTCTTCCTCCGTGGCGCAGGGAATGGTGGCTTGATGTTGGGCGAAACTGACGGTGCGCTGGGCGACATCGGTGCGGACCATGTTGCCGTGGAGTTCCGCGCCGAGCACCGTTCGTTCATCCCGCCGGGCGGCAAACAGGACGTAGATCTCCGATGTGGCAGCGCCCCGCTTGTTGACGTACGCCTGCAGTTCCTGGCCGCGGCTCAGCCGCTGCCCGATGTCCGTGGGCGCGGCGAAGATCAGCCGGAGGAGGGGGTCTGTGGACCAGGCGCCCGCACTGAGTGTTACCGGCCCAGGGATCCGGCCCGCCATCTCGCGGGCGAACTTGAGCGCGATTCTCACCGGCGGCCGCAATTCCCTGCGGTATCCCGCCACCAGGCGCAGCTTGGGGTCGATGTGGGCGACGGCGCGCTCGATGGCCTCGTCGGTCGTGGCATCGTCGGGCCCCTCGGAATCGTCCGCAGCCGCTGTTCCGAAAAGGCGCCTGAGAAATCCCATGGGCGAGATTTTCGTCGCAACACCTTCGACCGTGCAAGACCCGAGAGACGAATATAATCCCGCTGTCCTCCCGCACCCTGGAGATGCGCATGCGTCCGCGCCTTTTTTCGATTGAGCCCTGGCGGCTGCTCTGGATCGTTTTGATGGTTTCCCTCCCCGTTCCTTTGCATGGGGCGCAGGATCAGCCTCCTACGGAGAAGCGCCCGCGCATCGGCCTCGTCCTCGGCGGGGGCGGCGCCAAGGGGGCTGCGCATATCGGCGTCATCAAGGTTCTGGAAGAGATGCGCATCCCGGTGGACTGCATCGCCGGCACATCCATGGGCGCCATCGTCGGTGCCGCGTACGCCACGGGGTTGGGTTCTGCGGAACTGGAGAAAGTCATCACTTCCGTTAACTGGAAGGACGTTCTCGAAAGCGCTCCGCGCCAAAACATTCCAGTGCAGCGCAAGCGCCTGGATTTTATCTTTGTGAATGGCCTCGAGCTGGGGGTCAAGGAAGGCAAGCTCGAGTTCCCGAAGGGCTTCGTGCCCACCCACCAGGTGGAGGACCTGTTTCGTCGCATCGTGGCCGGGGCCCGCCAGACCGAGCGGTTTACCGACCTTCCCATCCCGTTCAAGGCGGTGGCCACGGACATCGAGTCCGGGGAGATGGTGGTGATGGACCGGGGCGATCTCACGGTGGCCATGCGCGCCAGCATGGCGGTGCCCGGGGCCTTCGCGCCGGTCGACCGGGAGGGAAAGCTGCTGGTGGACGGGATGCTGGTGCGCAACCTTCCCGTGGACGTGGCGCGGGAGACGTGCGCCGACGTGGTGATTGCGGTGCCGGTTTCCAACCCGCCCCGGAAACGCGCCGACCTCACCGACGCGCTGGCCGTGCTGGGCCAGGCCATGAACGTGGCTATCGAGGCCAACGAGAAAGCCCAACTCGCGACACTCACTGATCGCGATGTCGCCGTGTCGGTGGTACTGCAGGACATCGGCTCCGCAGATTTCGCCAAGGTGCCGGAGGCGATTCCCGTCGGCGAAGCCGCGGCGCGCCAGTTGGCCGGGAAGCTCGAGCGTTACAGCCTCAGCCCCGAGGCATACGCGGCCTGGCGCTCGGGGGTGGGGCAGGTGGCCGGGGCGCCCAACGTCAAGCTGGACGAGGTGCGCCTCACCGGACTCAACTACACCAACCCGGAAGTGATCTCGACCCTGATCGAAGTCAAGCCGGGCGATGCGTACGACCGGGAGAAGGTCGCGGCCGACGCCGACCGGATCGTCGCCAGCGGCGACTTTGATTCAGTGAGCTATCAGGTCAGCGCCAAAGATTCCCGCAATGTCCTTACCTACATTGCGGAGGAGAAGCAGAGGGGACCGGATTATCTGCAGTTCGACCTCAACCTTTCGACGGATCTTCAAGGCCAGACCGAGTGGGGCATCCGGGTGGACTATAACCGTCGCTGGCTCAATTCCCTGGGCGGGGAATGGCGCGCCTCGCTTCAGGTGGGCCAGCCAATGGCTTTCTTCACCGAGTTTTACCAGCCGATCGATGTCCGCCGGCGTTTTTTCTTGGCGCCACGGCTATCCGCCCTCCAGAGGGAGGACGACCTGTTCGTGAACGATCAGCGGGTCGCGCGCTTCGACACCCGGCGCTGGGGTGTCGGGCTGGACCTAGGGGCGGCCCTGGGCACGTGGGGTGAGCTGCGGACAGGCGTCGAATGGGGCGGGCTGGACAGCGAACAGGACATCGGCACCCTCCCGGTGGAAGTCGGCTACGTGAAACGGGGCGCCATCACCGCCAGCTTCGTTTACGACCAACTGGACAAGGCGGTGTTTCCCACCCAGGGGAGCATCGGGGGTGTCCGGGTGTTCTCCTCCCAGCCCGGGCTCGGCGCCGACGACTCGTATTCTTTGTTGGATGGCGGTTGGCAATCCAACTTCTCGTGGGGCCGCAATGTCGTCACCCTGACGGCTAGGGGCGGCAGTGACCTGGGCACCGAGGCGCCGTTTTATGATCAGTTCACCCTGGGCGGGCCCTTCACCCTGTCTGGCTACAAGATCGGCTCCTTGCGCGGACGAGAGTACGTTTTCGCCGGCGCCGGTTTTCGCCGCCGCGTGGCCGATCTCAGCGAAACCTTGGGGACCGGGGTGTACGTGGGCGGGACCCTGGAGGTGGGAAACATGTATCAGCGGCTCGACGGCGCCACCGGGAAAGGGCTGCTGTTGGGAGGCGCGGCGTACCTGGCGGTGGACAGCAAGCTGGGACCGGTATACCTGTCCTACGGAGTATCGGAAAACGGGCAGCGGGCCGCTTATCTCACCATTGGATCGCCCATCGACGTCTTCAGTCGCTAGGAGGATGGTTTGCCCGGCCGCAGGCGGGGGTCAGGCGGGAGCGGTCCTCTCGCCCGGTGGACCCACGACCTGAACCTGCAGGGGAGCGGTGGCGTCCAGGTGCACGTCCCGCTGGGGGAAGGCGATTACGATGCCGTGCTCGGAGAAGCTTTTCTCGATCATGAAGCGCAGATCGCTCAGCACCACGCGGGACACGATCTTGGGCCCCAGCTCCAGCCATACATACAATCCAAAGATTAGCGCGTCATTGCCGAACTCCTCCAACAGGATTTCCGGCGGCGGGTCCTTGAGCACCAGGCCGTGGCGGTCAGCCACCTCGCTCAGGAGGTCGGCGACCTGCCTCGCGGGAGAGCCGTAGGCGACCCCGACCTTGATCGGGTAGCGCACGCGGCGGTTGGTGAGGGTCCAGTTGGTGACATTCTGCTCGATGAAGGTGCTGTTGGGCACCAGGGTCTCGATGCCGTTGATGTTGCGTATGGTGCAGGAGCGGACGTTGATGTCGGTGACCTCGCCGCGGATGTCGCCCACCTCGACGATGTCCCCCGGCCGGAACGGCCGCTCTGCCAGCAGCATCATCCCGCTGATCAAATTCTTGAGCAGGGTCTGCATCCCGAAGCCGGCGCCGATGGCGATCGCGCCCCCGAGGAAGGCGAACACGGTGAGGGGGATCTTGACCACCTCCAGGCTGATCAGCAGCAGGATGAAGATGGCGACGGCGAGAATCCACTTCCGTGCGATTCGCGCCTGATTGGCATCCACGTTCAAGCGCCGCACGGCGATACGCATCATCAGGCGCGTCGACAGCGCGGCAAGGGCGTAGCCCAGGACCAGGACGAGAATCGCACTGGTCACCTTGGCCACCGTGATTCCCCGGCTGCCGGTGACCTTCCGGCCGTCCACCTCGATGGTGTCCTCGACCGCGAACAGCTCGAACTCCCAGGTCGACTTGCCTAGCGCCCGGATCTGGTCCAGCCAATCCTGGGCCTTTTCGCCTGCGCTTCGCTCCCTGGTGTGGGCTTCGAATTCCTCAACCCAGCGCCGCAGCAACTGGCGCAGGTCCTCGGATTCAGTCATCGCGCGCAGGTAGGCGCGCTCCCGGTCGGCGAGGGCCTCCAGCATGGCCCGGCTCTGTTCGGCCTCGGCGGGATTGGTGGCATCGCGCAGGATGTTCTGCTGTTCCGCAATTCGGCTGAGAGCCAACTCCAACTGCGTACGCAGGTATTCGGCGAGAGGGTCCAGCCTTGCCAGCAGCTCGCGGCTGCCTTGATACATTTTGCGCCGGTCCACTGAGTTTGCCGCGCCGCCCGCCGCCGAAAAACGCAGCTCCCAGAACGACGACCGGATTTCGAGGCCGACCAGCAGGTTGCCAATAATATCCACGTTGATCGCCGCGTTACGGCTGCGCACGGCGAGAATGGCGCTTTCCCGCTCCAGAGCCGCGAGCGCGGACTGCCCAGCGGCCAGTTCGCGCTCGAGTTCCGCCACCCGGGTCTCGAGGCGCTTCTTCTCCTCCTCAGTCCGCTTCTGGGAACGACCTTCGAAGGGGTTCAGCTTTTGGAGCAGGCCTTTGTCCTGCTCCGGACTTTGGCCGGCTTCTTCGGCAGCTTTTGCAAGCGCCTTGCGCGCAGACTCCCGCTCGGCGGTTTGTTTGGCGAGACGCTCGCGGGTATCGGACAAGCGCCGGTCGTTTTCCGCCACCTTCTCCAGGATTTTTTCCCGCTCGGCCGTGGCGCTCTCCAGTTCCTTGAGCAGCAGCTTTCGCCGCTCGTGGATGCGCGATTTGAGCGTGTCCAGGTCCTCGGCGCTGAATCGGACATCCTTCTCGGCGTCCTTGATCTGCTGGCGGACGAAATCGAGCTCCAGACGGGTCGCGGATCGTTCGCTTTGCGCGGCCTCCTGGGCAGCCTGCAGGCTCGCCAGGGTTGTCGCGGCCACCCGCGCCCTGAGCTCAGCCAGGTCCCGCTTCCAGACGGCAACTGCGGCGGCGAGCCCGGCCCGTGCTGCCTCGAGCTGTTCCTGGGCCCGGCGAGCCTGCTCCTGGGCCATTTCCAGGTGCAGCCTTACGGTTTGGAGACGGGCTTCGAGGATTCGCAGGCGGGCGTCCTCGCTTTTCTCGGCAAGAGCCGCGCTCTGCAGTTCGTGGCGCAGCTTGTCCACGAGAAGAACGGAGTAGGGCGGCTTCTCGGCGAAGCCCTTCCAGTCCCGGATACGGGCTGCGTTCTCTTCCCGGCGCTTTTCCTGAGCGTCCTGCACATTGAGGGCGTTGATGTGCTGCTGATATGCAAAGGCGAGCAGCTGCATCAGCAGGCGGCGTTCGTTAAGCTCCTGGTCGGGTGTCCCCGCCGGGGCTCCCGACGACAGGCCCCCGGGAGCGTCGAGCTTGGAGAGTTCGGCTTGGACCGCTGCGAGCTTTGTGCGCAGGTCGTCCATGTTGTTCGGGGACTTGGGTTGCCCGGCGGCCGCCGGTGTCGCCGCTTCGCCGCTTCCGCTTCCCGGCAGCGTTATCGGCATCTGGGCGCTCGCCGGGTGCCCTGCAAGCAGGACTATCGCGAGGCAGAGCCCCCGGAGCGTGCCGAGCGGCCTGACGTCTGAGTTGAGGGGGGAAATCATGAGTTGCCCCGGATTCGATGAGTTGGGCCTGCTCCGGACGCGGCGCCGTGATGGAGCGCGCTTGGGAGGCCTACTCGACGAGCGGGATTTCGGACGCGAGTTTCGCCCGGACCAGGCTGTCCAGCTTGGTTTCGATCTGGTAATAGCGGGCGAATTTCTTGCCCGGCAGGACTTTTGCCACCCGATCCATGTGCTGGCGCAGGAGTTTCTCTTCCTCAGCGCGGATGTCCAGCGCCTCCTTCACCCATTTCTGCGCTTGCTCGTCCGTCACGCGGTTACTGTTATAGGCGTCCGCGTACTCGCGGATGATGCGGTAGCTGCGATCGCCGAGTTGTTGCCTGGCGTCGTGGTATTCCTGGTAAAGGGCCCAGAACGCCTTGCTCTCCTCGGGAGAGAGCGGAACGTTCGCTCTGACGCTCACTTCCCTCTCGCCGCGAAGCACCTGGCGCTGGTAGTCCACGTAAGTCTGGGCTTGGTCTGCTGATGCGGGCCCGGCGGAGGCCAGGACCCAAAGCAGACCGAAACCAATTCTGATCACGCGCATGGGAGCTTCCTTCTCCAAGGCTGAGGGGCTGTATGTCGGGCGAAGCTTACCGGAATAAGCCAGACGGTCCAACTTGCACGGGACGAAGCCCGTTGGGGCGCTGTGCTAACATCCTGCCGGGAATTCCTGACAGGAGGAAGGGCATGGCCAAGGACCGATCCCTCACGCTGCATTTCATGGATGGAACCAACATTTCTTTCGATTTTCCGGAGCAGGCCAAGAACGAGGCCGCCCGGCAGATCATGCTGGAGGAGATTCTCAAGAACCAGTACGTGATGGTCGAAGCGGACGGAATCCTGATGCTGTTCCCGGTGGTGAACATCAAGTCCATCCAGGTAATGGTCCCGCCCGCCGCGGCGCGCACGCCGATTTCGATCAAGGGCGTAATCCGGGGCGCGATGGTGGTGAGTTAACCGGGCGCGGAACGGAAGCCCCGCAATCGGACCGTCACGCGAAGGCCCCGGCCGCCCTCGCCGTCTGCCAGGGTGACGCTCCCCCCGTGGCGCTCGGCGACGCGCTTCACGATGGCGAGGCCCAGGCCGGAGCCCGGCTGCTCCACGCCGGCACCGCGGAAGAAGCGGTCAAAGACGCGCCCCCGCTCTTCGGTGGATATGCCGGGCCCGGTGTCCGCCACCTCCAGCAGCGCGTCCGGCCCGGAAGAATTGACAAGGACGTCGACCCTTCCGCCCTCGGGGGTGTAGCGCACCGCGTTGTCCACCAGGTTGCGCAGCAGAAGGCGCAGGTTGTCGCGGTTTCCCGTAACCGCGACCGGAGTGCTCTCCAGAATCCCAAGATCGATGTTCCTGGCCTCGGCATGAACCGACATTTCGGCGACGACGCCTTTCGCCAGCGCCTCCAGATCCACGGTCTCCGACGGGACGGGCGCGTCAGGTTCGAGCCGGGCCATGGCGAGTAGTTGCTCCACCAGGCGGGCAGCACGTTTGAGCCCGGCCCGGAGTTCCCGGATGGCCGCCGCGCGCTGGGCCTCGTCGGTGCTTTCCAGGTTCTGCAGCTGGAGCTGCAGGGCGGTGAGGGGAGTACGCAACTCATGGGCGGCGTCCGCCACGAACTGGCGCTGGGCCGAAAACGCGTGATCGAGCCGCACCAGGAGTTCGTTCAGCGATTCTGCCAAGGGCCGGATTTCCTCCGGCAGCCCCGAGGATGGCAACGGATTCAGGGCGTCCGGCCGGCGCCGTCCCACGGCCTCCGTGACCCGGCGCAGGGGGCGCAGGCCAAATCCGACCCCGAACCAGACGATGGCGCCGGCAAAGGGAACCAGAGCCAGGTAGGGCACCATGTTGCGGAACGCGATGTCCGCGCTGAGCCGGGATCGAAGTCCCAGAGGCTGGGCCACCTGGATGGTGCGGGAACCTGCCCGGAGCACATAGGCCCGCCACTCCCTGCCCTGCCAGGAAACATCGTGAAATCCCTCGAGGGGAATCAGCGGCAGCTCCCGGTCCGCCCGGGAAACGTACATGAGACCCGCAACCTGGTCCCAGATTTGCACCACCACGTCCCCCTCCTCTCCCCGGCTGTCGAACTCCCGTGCCATGGCCGCGGCGAGCAGGCTCTGGCGCCTGAGGGAGAGGGCGGTTTCCTTGAGCTGGTAGTCCAGCAGCAGGTTCACCTCCTCCCGGGCTTTGAGATACGCCGCGACCCCGGTGGGCAGCAGGGCCAGGCATAGTCCCACCATGAGCCAGGCGAGAAGCCGCCCGCGCACCGAGTTCATGCGCAATCCCCTATCTTCCAGCCCACGCCGCGCACGTTGCGGATGGCGCCGGCGCCGAGCTTGCGCCGCAGGTTGTGGATATGCACCTCGACGGCGTTGCTTTCCAGTTCTTCCCAGCCGTAAAGCCGTTCCTCCAGCTGCTCCCGGGAGAGGACAGCGCCGGGCGTTTCCAGGAGCGCGGCCAGCAGCGCGAATTCCCTCGGCGAGACCGCCACCGCAGCCCCGCGCCAGGTGACCGTGTGGGAAACGGGATCCAGGCGCAGCACACCGTGCTCGAGTTCCGGCGCGGTTCTTCCGCTCCGCCGGCGCAGCAGCGCGCGCACCCGCGCCGCCAGTTCCTTGAGCTCGAAAGGCTTAACCAGATAATCGTCGGCGCCGCTGTCCAAGCCCGTGACCCGATCGTCCACCGCGTCCCGGGCGGTGAGAACCAGCGTCGGAACCGCGTTTCCCTTTCGACGCAAATCCCGCAGGACGGCAAGGCCATCCTTGCGCGGCAGGCCGAGGTCCAGCAGCAGCACTTCGTACACGCCGGTATCGAGGGCGAGCTCGGCCGCCCGGCCGTCGCGCACCCAGTCGACGGCGAAGCCCTCCGCCCGCAGACCTTTCTGCACGGCGTCGCCGATCATGGCATCGTCCTCCACCAGCAGCAGGCGCATAAGGGCGGCAAGTCCGCGGAATTATCGCTTCCGGTAGCTTAACAAAACAAAGCCGGAGGGCATGCCCTCCGGCTTCGATGAAAGGACCGCAGGTCAGCCGCGGGCCGGCGGGACGGAGAGCGCGAGGAACAGGGCCCCGTCACCCCGCTTCACCAGGATCGGCACCGTCTTGCCTTCGGGTAGCTGCGTCACGAGTTTCCTCAGGTGTGCCACGTCCCTGACCTCCTGGTTGTCGACCTGCACGATCACGTCCCCCGGTCGCACGCCCGCGCTTTGTGCCGCGCCGGGGCCCACGTCGTTTACCAGCACGCCGCCCGAGACGGCCAGTTGCCTGCGCTGCTCGGTGGTCAGGTCGGAGACCGAGAGATTGAGCCTTGCGCCGTTGGCGCCGTCGTCTCCCTGCGCCAGCCGGATCTCGCCGGAGTCCGGGAAGCTGCCAAGCTTGACGTTGATGGTCTGTTCCTTTCCTTCCCGCACCACGGTCAAAGGCACGGTCTGGCCGGGCTTGGTGGTCCCCACCAGGGGCGGGAGGTCGCCGCTGTCGGTGATGGACTTTCCGTTGTAGGCGATGATGATGTCGCCCGCCTTCATGCCGGCTTCCGCCGCCGGGCTGCCCTGGTTCACTTGGGACACCAGGGCGCCGACCGGTTCCTTCACTCCAAGGGAGCGGGCCAGATCCTGCGTCATGGATTGCATCACCACTCCCAGCCAGCCGCGCTCAACCCTGCCGTCGCTCTTCAATTGCTCGACGATGTTCAGGGCGGTATTGATGGGGATCGCGAAGGAGAGGCCCATATAGCCGCCGGTACGGCTGTAAATCTGGGAATTGATGCCCACCACCTGTCCGGCCAGGTCGAACAGCGGCCCCCCCGAATTGCCGGGGTTCACGGCCACGTCGGTCTGGATGAAGGGCACGTACTGGTCACCGGGGAGGGAGCGGGACAGGGCGCTCACGATGCCCTGGGTCGCGGTGCGCTCGAGGCCGAAGGGCGCGCCGATGGCGACCACCCACTGGCCGACCTTCAGGGCGTCCGAGTTGCCGAGCTTCACTGTGGGCAGATCCCTGGCCTCGATCTTGAGCAGCGCCAGGTCGGTCTGCTTGTCGCTGCCCACCAGCTTGGCCTCGAACTCGCGCTTGTCATTGAGCCTTACCGTGACCCTGTCGGCATTCGCCACCACGTGATGGTTGGTCACGATGTAGCCGTCAGGGGAGATGATGAAACCCGAGCCCATTCCCCGCGCGGGCGCCCCGTCGGGGGAGGGCATCGGACGGGGAAAGGGAAATCGCTTGAAGAATTCGCCAAACGGTCCCTCCTCATCCGGGCCGGGCATTGCCAGCGAGGGCCCGTCGGCGGATTTCCCGGTGACGGACAAGTTCACCACGGCCGGCGTGTTTTTCTCGACGATGCTCGTGATGTCGGGAAGCGCCATGGCCGGCGCGGCCGCCGCCGGCGTCACCGCCGCGGGCGCGGGATCGTTCATGGCGTGCAGGGTCATCGCCGAACCGGCGGCGATACCTGCAAGCGCGAAAGCAGCAATGATTCTCCTGGTGCGAGTAGCGAAAAGCATATGCCAAAGTCTCCTTATTGAATCCTGGGATGCGATGGTGCCCGCGCACTCCGCCGGCACCGTTGGCCCAATCCTAGAGAACGGAGACTTAAGAAAGACTTAACGGATCCGGGCGCATCGCGGGGTCCGGAACCAAGTCAGCGTTCCTTCAGGCGAAAACGGACGGGGACCTCGACCCATGCTGGGATGGGCTGGTCACCGCGGCGCGCCGGAACAAAACTCCAGCGCTCCACGGCTTCCAGGGCGGCGTTGTCGAGAAGGGTGCTGCCCGACGATTCGGCGATGCGGACCTCGGCCGGGCTGCCGGATTCGCTCACCCGAACCCGAAGCAGCACCAGACCCTCCTGGCCGCGCCGGCGGGCGAGGGCCGGGTATTCGGGCGGCGGGTTTTTCAGATAAGCGGCGGAAAAGGTGGGCGGAACCAGCGCGGGCGCGCTGCGGGCGACGTGCGTGCTTTCCTGGGTCGGCGCCGGGTCCGGGACATCGGCCGGTTCGGCGTGCACGTCTGTCGGGGGGCTCGTGATCGGCTGTTCGGTGGCGACCGGTGCGGGCGGCGACAGCGCCGCAACCGCCGTCGGTGACTTGGCCCGGGCCGGCGGACGCCGCTGCAGGGGCTTGCGTGGCACGCTCGGTTTCGGCGCCTCGCGGACGATATCAGGAAGCGGATCCGCGATTCGCTCGGCAACCTGCGGCACTTCGGTCAGGCGCACGGTGAGTATGTCCGGGGTCTCGGCCAGGTGCTCGATCCGAACCGCCGGGGAGAACAGCATCACAGTGCCGTGGAGCGCGGCCGAGAGCGCGAGAAACCACAGCAGCTTGAGCGAGCGCCGGTCTACCGCGGACAGGGGCGCACCAGGGACCGCAGCCAGGGGCGGCGCGGATTCGCGCCTCCGCGGGCGCAGAGGTATGACTTCGGCGGTTTTGCGGGCGGGTTGCATCATGGGGGGGTAGCCATGATAAACGCACCCACCCGCCGGAACCAAAACCCCGCGGGCGCCGCCGCCGCGCCGGAGGCGTCGGCGACTAGTTAGCTGGCGCGGACTAAAACGGGGCGGGCGAGCCGAAGCGATACGGCGAACGACACCGCGATGATGGCCACGACGGAAAGGCCTGCCACGAGTTCTGCGCCCTCGGTCCAACCATCCAGGCCTGGCGAGAAATACTTGGCGATGCCGAAGCCGGCCAGGGCCAGCGACAAGCCTGAAACCACGAGGCTGAAGGTGCGGGAAGCCACCAGGGCGGTGCGGTCGGCGCGGCGGATGAGGCGCGAGATCCAGAGGCCATTGGCGCCGTCCGCCACCATCATGCCCAGCATGAATGCGAGCCCCAGTGCCACGGAGTGGGTCCAGCCGCCGAACTGGGTGGCGGTCACCGCGAACAGGGCGGCCTGGCTCATGGTGTCGAAGGACAGGGCGAACAGGGCACCGACCAGCGCGATGGCGAGCGGGTGGCTCGAGCGCTGCAGTCCCCCCAGGAGCCGGCCCTTGACGCCGACGGGGCGTACCACCTGGTCTGGGGGCGCGGTAAGGACTGCGATCAGATTGGCAATGCCCAATGCCATGAGAAACGCGATGGAAATCCACGCCCCGAGGTCCGCCACCCATCCCGGCACCCGCCATTCACCGGTCAGCGCGCCGACGGAGAAGGCCACGGCGATGACGATGGCTCCGTGGCCCAGCGAGAACAGAAAGCCGCACCAGCGCGCCATGTGCGGATGCTGCTGGGCGTTATAGCGGGTCAGGCCGTCAATGGCCACCAGGTGATCGGCGTCCAGCCCATGCTTGAGCCCGAGAATGAACACCAGGGCCAGCAGTGCGATCCAGTCGTTCGGCAGCGTTTCCATGGCTCTGTCTCCCGCTTCACCGTCGTATGACAAAGTTAGCGTTTTTCATACAAAGTTCGTGCCAGTTTTACAAGTCTCTGTTTTATTTAATTTGTGTCGTCTGTCTGATTTCCCGTGCCGGCTGGAGGCTTTCCGGAAACGGGGATGCTTCGCAAGGGCCGTGACCTGGTTTCGTGGTCAGGACGCCAGGGGCAGTCGCAGCGTGAACACGGCCCCGCCCTGCGGATGATTGGCCGCGGAGAGCGTCCCGCCATGGCGCTCGACGATCCCAAAGCTGATGGAGAGACCGAGGCCCGTACCCTTGCCCAACGGCTTGGTGGTGAAGAACGGGTCGAAGACGCGGGACAAATGCTGGGCCTCGATGCCCGGGCCGTTGTCGTGAAAGTTCGCCTCAACGTATCCCTCCGCCGCGCGTGCCGAAATCTCGAGACGGGGATGGGGGCCCTTGCCCGCGGCATCCAGGGCGTTCTGCACCAGGTTGACCAGCACCTGCTGCAACTGGCCCAGGGAGCCCAGCACCGGAATTTCCCGGGGGACGTCCCAGGCTACCTCCAAGGGCTTGGCGGAAGCCTTCACCACCCAATGCACCGCCCGCTCCAGGGTTTCGGTAAGGTTGAAGCGCACCCCTTCGTCCCGGTCCTTGGCGGAGAAACGCTTGAGCCCGTCCACGATGTCGCGGGTGCGTTCCGCGCCCTCGATGGTGCCCTCGATCAGGGGCCGAAGGTCCCTCACGATATGGTCGACACGCAGTTCGCGGCGCAGACGCTCCCGCTGCTGCAGGTCGGCTCCGTCGTGGATCGCATCCAGGTAGCTTTGCAGACGTTCGGCATAACGTTGCAGCGCGTGCACGTTCCCGAGCACGAAGCTGATGGGATTGTTGAGCTCGTGGGCGACGCCCGCCACCAGGAGGCCGAGGGAAGCCATCTTTTCGGAATGCACCAGCTGCTGCTGGGTGTGCTTCAGCTCCTCATGGGCCTCGGTCAGCGCCTTGTATGCCTTGTGCAGGTCTCCCAGGGGGCGCCCGGCGACCACCATGCCCACCAGTTTCCCGATCTGGTTCAGGCGCGGTGTGCAGTTGATGGCCACCGGCACGCCGCTGCCGTCGGCACTCATGATCCTGAGCTCGGTGTCTTGAACGCCACCCCTCTGCTGCAGGCACTCGGCGAAGCGGTTCGCCTGAGCGCTGGAACCGTCTTCAGCGAACAGGTCCTTCAGGGGAGTGCCCCGCAACGCCATTTCGCTGCGGCCGGTGAGCTGGGTGAGGGCCTGATTCACTTCCTGGATCACGCCGTCTCGGTCGCACACGATGAGGACGTCGGACATGGAGGTGAGGACGCTGAGGATGAAGCGCTGGGAATCCTCCAGGGCCTTGTTCTTCTCCTCCAGGGCGGACTCGTATTGGAGGAGGTCCGCGTACACCTCGTCCATCTTGCGGATGACGTCGATCCAGATGGATTCGCCCGCTTCGTCCATGGGCACCATCGTGGTGAGCCGGCTGGCCGTGTGCTCGGCGCGCCGCGACATCCTCTTGGCGCCGGGCTTGCCGCTGGCTGGTCGCGGGTTACCGGGCTTCACCGATGAGCGGGAAACTGGTGCCATCCCCTCAGGTCTCGGGGTGGGAATGGAAATGGGAGTGGCCGTGCCCGCCGCTCTCGGCATCCGCCGGCACCACGTTGAGCGAGCCGTGGCGCACGCCGCGCTCGGCCGTGATGACGTCGGCGAAGCTGCGTACCTGACCCGTCGGCCCGCGCAGGATCACGGTCTCCAGGCAATTGTCATGGTCCAGGTGGGCGTGCATGGTGGACACCACCAGGTCGTGGTGGTGGTGCTGCAGCCCGGTGAGCCGCTCGGAGAGTTCCCGCTCGTGGTGGTTGTAGATATAGGAGAGGTTGGCGATGCAGTAGGGCGCCTCGTCGCGCTTCAGACGTTGCTCCCCCAGCTCCCGCCGGATCAGGTCGCGCACCGCTTCCGAGCGGTTCTGGTAGCCGCGGGATTCGATCAGGCGGCCGAATTCCTGGGCCAGCTTCTCGTCCAGGGAAATGGTGAAACGCTCCATCGCGCGCTCCTTCGCCGGGGGCTCTCAGTGCACCGTGCATACCATGCAGGGATCGAAGGAGCGTACCACGTGCTGAACGGCCAGCGGCACGCGCTCTGCATCCCCCACTGGGGTGCCCACCAGGGCCTGCTCCAAAGGACCTTCCATTCCCGCCGCGTCCCGGGGCGAGAAGTTCCAGGTGGTGGGCGAGACGATCTGGTAATTCTGGATTCGCCCCCGGGATACGGTGAGCCAGTGGCCGAGGCTGCCGCGGGCGCTTTCGGCGAGCCCCACGCCGGAGGCATCGTCGGGGAATGGGCCCTGCCGGCAGAAGGGTTCCCCGGGCTTCAGCGCCCTGGCCCATTGCTCCATGGCGGGCACCACGCGTGCAATCTCCAGCAACCGGGCAATCACCCGATTCCGCACATTGCCGCCGCTCGCGGCCACCAGGTCCCGGATCAAGGGAAGTCCATCCACCATCTGGCGCGCCAAGGCGCCGGTTTCCATGGTCTTACCCGCCAGTCGGGGCGCCTTGCACCAGGAATACGCGTCCGCCTTTTCCGCGTGGGGCCGCGTGACTCCCTCGGAGGGGTGCAATGGCTTGCCGGGGCCGTCCATCCAGGCGAAGGTCGGGTCTTCGGTGACATTCGCCGGATCGAAGGGAGCCATCCCGTCGTCCCAGACGCCGCGGCCGAACAGGGGCTTCCCCTGCAGCGGGTAGGCGCCGTAGCTCAGGAAGCGGTCCCCAGCGCGCCCCAGCCGTCCCAGCGCCAGGTCGTCGGCGATCTCCAGGAACAAGCGGAAGTCGCTGGCGGCCGGGGGCCGTTGCTTCATCCAGGATCGCAGGGCCGGCTCGCTGTCCAGGGCGGTGACGGCCTCCAACCGGTCTCCGAACAGCCGGCGCTCGAGGAACCCCCGGAACTCGATCAGCAGCGCACAGACGCGGATGCGCTCGGCTTCTTCCACGGAGCGGGAACTGCCGCCGGGCTGGATGGCAAGGGTGTGAGGCCATTTCCCGGCGAGGTACCCCATGATCGCGAGAAACCCGGCGCGCGCCGGCAGGGCGTCGGTGGTGGCGCTGCCTTTCACGGCGGCGAAGCGCGTTTTCACCGACGGATGCCACGGCCGTCCGGCATAGGCGTTGCGCGCAAAGTCCGGCATGAAAAACAGGTAAAAATGGGTCAGGTGGTCGGCGAGGTTCTCCGCCGCCAGCACCAGGTTGGCCGCTCGTTCGCCGTTTTCCGGCATTTCGATGTTCATGGCCTGGGCCAGGGCCCGTGCCGCCGCGGTGGATTGGGACACGGAACAGATGCCGCAGATGCGCGGGGCGAACACCAGGGCGTCGAAGGGGTCCTTGCCCACCAGGATCTCCTCGAAGCCCCGGTACATCGGCGAGTTGACGTAGGCCGCGCGCACCAGGCCGTCGGCGATGTCGAGGGTGACTTCCAGGTCACCCTCGACCCGATTGAACGGTCCAACCACCAGGCGGGTCATCGAGGGCCCGGCTTTTTGGTCTGGGGCACCACCACCTGGTGGTCGGCGACGGCGTTGTCCCGTACCCGCTTCGGTGTCGCCGACTTGGAGAGGGCAGACAGGGCGATGAACCAGGCTTTCGGCATGTCCGTGGGAAGGGCCAACGGGATGCCCGCCACCTTGGGGGTCCGCGCAAACGGATGGCCCGGCTCCTCGAATTCCGGCTCGGTGCACCTGACGCAGGCAAAACCGCCGCGCACGCAGGAACCCGACCCGTTCCACAGCCGGATGTTGCAGTCGGCGTGGGCCTGGGTGCCCATGCACCCCATGTTCTCCATCAGGCAGCCCAGGTCGGAAGGCTTTTCCGCGCTGGCCTTGAATTCGTAATACTCGTTGCGGTTGCAGCCGTGGTGCACCAGATGGCTGGTGTAGAGGCGAGGCCGGTTGAACTCGTCGAGATCGCCCCCGCCTAAGCTCCCCATGGCGATGGCCATGAGGGAATCGGTGACCCAACCCGGATGGGTGGGGCAGCCGGCTACGTTGATCACCGGCATTCCGGATTGGGAACGGTAGCGGGGACCGAGCAGGCCACCCGGCAGTTCGCCTTCGTACTGCAGCCCGCAGGCTTCCGCCGGGTTGGCGCCGGCTGCGGTGATGCCGCCGAAGCTGGCGCAACTTCCGATGGCGACGATGTGGCGCGCCTGAGCCGCGAGGCGCCTGACCCAGTCGGTCATGGGCAGCCCGGTGCCGGCGAGCATGTGAAAGCGCCCGGTGCCCCGGGGGCCGCGCAACAGGGAGCCCTCCACGCACAGGATGTCCAGGCGCTCGGCGCCCGACGCGCAGCGCTCGAGGACTTCCAGGGCCTCCGCGCCACTTTCCTCGGAGAGCGCCGGATGCCACAGGAAGCACAGCCCGGCGGCCTTCAGGGAGCCGAACAGGTCCCGGGAATCGCTGTTGAGCAGAGAGATGGTGCAGCCGCCGCATCCGCCCGACTGCAGCCAGACCACGTTAAGCATTGCCGTCATAAGCCTCCTTCACCACAGAGACACAAAGAAGCAACCGAACGCGAAGGACGCGGAGCACGTAGGGAATATCAGACAACAGCATTCCGGAGCTTCGTCCCTTGCGAACTTTGCCTTAAACGATTTTGACTCTCTCCGTGCCTCTGTGGTTACGTCAATCCCCTTTCCGCTCTAGCCCGTAGCGGGAAAGCTTGCTCCGCAGGCCCACCCGTGACAGGCCCAGCTCGCTCGCTGCCTTGGTCTTGTTCCAGCGGTGGCGGATCAGGGCTTCCTTCAGGAGTCTCGCCTCCAGAAGATCGAGCCGTTCCTTGAGCGTGCCCTCGACTCCGGCCATCAGCTGCAAGGCTACCTCCTCCTGCTCGCTGCCGCCGGCTTGCAGCACCCGGGGCGACAGCAATTCGGCGCCCAGCTCGTCCCCCTGGACCAGGGCCAGCATGCGCAGGATTTCGTTCTGCATCTCGCGCACGTTCCCCGGCCAGCGGTAGACGCGCAGGCAATCCAGGGTTTCCGGTGTGAAGCCCCGGACCGCCTTGCCGAGCTGGCGCATGCCCCGTTCCAGAACCTGCTGGGCGATGAACGGAATATCCATGGGCCGGTCACGCAGGGCCGGGACGTGGAGCGTCATCTGGGACAGCCGGTAGTACAGATCCTCCCGGAAACGGCCGCTGCGCACATCCTCGTCCAGGTCCCGGTTGGTGGCCGCGAGGACGCGCACATTGACGGACTGGGGCCGCGCGCTCCCCACCGGGCGGATTTCGCCCTCCTGCAGCACCCGCAGCAGCTTGGCCTGGAATGCCGGAGAAGTTTCGCCGATCTCGTCCAGGAAGA
>DKBC01000300.1:0-3477 GCA_002451065.1 Betaproteobacteria bacterium UBA6910 | reverse complement strand
GTGCCGGATTCGCCGGTGATCAGGACCGAGATGTCGAAGGGAGCCACCCGCTCCACCAGCTCGCACAGCCGGTTAAGGGGGCTGGTGTCGGCGCGGGCAATGCGCGCCAGGTCGAAGCGCTCTTTCACCTCGGCGCGCTTCGCCTCCACCCGCCTGCGCAGCACCGGCTCGGTGGCCCTCAGTTCCAGCGACAGGCGCTGGTTCTCCTGCTGCAGCCGGTACAGGGCGGCGGCGTTGCGCACCGTCATTAGGAGGGGCTGCGGCTGCCAGGGCTTGAGGAGGTACTGGTAAATGCCGGCGTCGTTGATGCCGGCGATGATGTCCTCGGTGTCGGTGTAGCCGGAGATGATGATGCGAACGGTATCCGGCCAGCGCTCCCGCACCTGGCGCAGGAACGCCACCCCCGTGGTTCCGGGCATCCTCTGGTCGCAGAGGATCACGTGGACCGCCTCGCGCTCCATGACGCTGCGCGCGTCGTTGGCACTGCCGGCGGTGAACACCTGGAATTCATCGTCCAGGGTGCGGCGCAGGGTTTCCTGGGAGCGCACCTCGTCGTCCACCACCAGCAGGGGCGGAAGTGCGCTCATGACGCGGCCTCCCGGGCGAGGGACCCGCTTCCCGCGAGGTCCTGCCGGCGGTGCCAGATGTTGCGCCTGTGCGCGGCGAGATGGAGGGGCGTCCAGGCGTGGGGCACTTTGTGCACGAAGTGGTAGCGGGCCACGTGATAACTGGGATCGAAGCCGTAGAAGTTGAGTTTCATGTGTTCCAGTTCCGCGGCCCGGTAAACCGCCAGGGGCTTTTCCGCCTCGTCCCTTGCGCGCCGTTGGACTTTCTCCGCCAGCCGCTGCGCGAAATCCGGGCTCGCCGCCAGGGCCTCGGCGCGGGCCCTGAGGCCGGATTCGAAAGCTGTGACGTCCGCGCCGAAGCATTCGTCCACCAGGCCGAGTTCGACCGCGGTGCGGGCGCCGATCGGAAGCCGGTTCTCGGTGATGGCCTTAGCCCGTTCCTCGCCAACGCGCCGCGGGAGCAAGTAGGTCCAGTACTCGGAGCCGAAAAGGTTGCCCATGCCCTTGTAATGGGGGTTGAGCACCACGCCTTCCCGGGCCAGCACCCGGTCCGCCGCCAGGGCCAGGAACACTCCGCCGGCGCCGCCGTTGCCTTGCATGGCGGCCAGCGTTAGCTGGCCGCGGTTTTGCAGAATCGCCAGACACAGGTCGTCCATGGCGTTGATGTTGGCCCAGGACTCGTCGGCTGGGCTTTCCGCGGCTTCGATCTGGTTGAGATGGATGCCGTTGCACCAGAAATCCTGCCCGCCCATCAGGACCAGCACCTTGACCGGCCGTTCGCCGGCCTTGGCATAGGCGTTCTGCAGCCGCTGGCATTGGTCGGTGGACATGGCGCCGTTGTAGAACTCGAAATGGAGATAGCCGACGCCGCCCGCTTCGGCATAGCGGATTTCGCGCCAAGTGGCGGCTCCCTCGGGTGCAAAGGGATCGAGGGGAACCGCGGGCACGCCCTGGAGGCGGTGCTCGAGCACCCGCGCGGCGGGCAGCTTGAAGCCGGGCTCCCCATCGGAGCGGCGTTTGAGATGGGTGATCCACACCGCGCCATCCACGGTCCCTATACAGATGGCGCCGTCGCGGGTGGCGATGATCTCTCCGGGCGCCCCCGGCAACTCGGACTCCGGCCAGGCGTTGTAAAGGAAGCACTCCACGCCGCGGATCTCGTCCAGCACTCCGGGAAAGCCGTCGGACGCCCGGATCTTGCGCAGCACGGTTCCGGTATCGTCCCGGGACCAGTCTATCGCCCGCTGCTCCTGGCGCAGCAGGGGCCGCGGCCGTCCCCGGATGGCCGGATCGGACGCATCGAGGGGTTTGGGACGGAAAGTTCCTGCGGCGAGGCGCTCGAGGGCGGCCAGTACGCAGCGCACCGCGGCTTCGGTGACCTCGTTGCGGTAGAGGCTGCTCTTGCGGGTGTCGCGCATGGGGAAGGCCTCCGCCGCCCAGATGTCCCCGCCGTCCATCACCGCATTGGCCTGGAGCACCGTGACGCCCCACTCCTGCTTGCCTTCGAGAATCGCCCAATCCAAAGCCGAGGGACCGCGGTCGCCGACAATCCCCGGGTGGACCACCAGGCAGACATGGCGGCTCCACACCGACTCGGGAATGGCACGCTTAAGGAATGGCGCCACGACGACGTCGGGCGCGAACAGTGCGACCGCCTCCTCGGTTACCTCGTCGGCGATGTCGAATTCGATGGACACCTGGTGACCCCGCGCCGTCAACTCCACGTAGAGGCGCTGGGCGAGGCTGTTGAAGCTGTGGGTCAGGAGCAGTACGCGCATGTTGAAAAGGCTCTCATCGCAGAGGACGCGAAGGACGCGGAGCAAATCTGTTCATTCGCACTCATCTTCCTCCGGGACCTCTGCGTTCTCCGCGGTTGGGGCCTTCAGCAAATTCGGGGAAGTTGCTCGCCGGTGAGCCAGTCCACGATCCGGCTGCCGCCGAACGCGGTCTCCATCTGCACGAAATGGTGCGAATCTTCCACCACCTCGCCAACGAGGGCCGCCTTCTGGCCCAGGGGATGATTGCGCATCGCCGTCAGCAAGCGCTCCGCCGAATCCGCCGGACAGATGGCCACCAGCTTGCCTTCATTGGCGACGTAAAGCGGATCCAGCCCGAGGAATTCGCATGCCGCGGCCACCTCCCGGTTCACCGGGAGCGCGGACTCCTTGAGCCGCATGCCCACCCGTGACTGGCGCGCGATCTCGTTCAGGGTGGTGGCCAGGCCGCCGCGGGTCGGATCCCGCAGGCAGTGAATGCCGGGGACCACTTCCAGCATGGCGGCCACCAGCCCATGCAGTGCCGCGGTGTCCGATTCTATGGTGGTGGAGAACGACAGGTTCTCCCGCAGCGACATGATGGCGACCCCATGATCGCCGAGGGTCCCCGAGACCAGGATGGCGTCGCCGGGGCGCGCGTGGTCGCCCGATACGTCAATCCCGTCGGGCACCGCGCCCACGCCGGTGGTTGTGATGAACACCCCGTCGCCCTTGCCCTGTTCCACGACCTTGGTGTCGCCAGTAATGATCGGCACCCCGGCCTGCATCGCCGCGTTGGCCATGGAGTCGACAATGCGGCGCAGGTCGCTCAGGGGAAAACCTTCCTCGAGGATGAAGCTGGCCGAAAGATAGAGGGGCCGGGCGCCCGCCATGGCAACGTCGTTCACCGTGCCGTGCACCGAAAGGCACCCGATATCGCCACCGGGGAAAAACAGGGGTGAGACCACGTGGCTGTCGGTGGCCATGACCATGCGCCCGGGATCAACGGCGAACCTGGCCTGGTCGTTCATCTGCCGCAGCCACTCGTTGTCGAAGGCCCGCAGGAACAGCTCCTCGATGAGTTGGGCCATGGCGCGGCCGCCGCTGCCATGGGTCATGTCCACCCGTCCGTGCTTGAAATCCACGGGCCGGACATA
>DKBC01000310.1 GCA_002451065.1 Betaproteobacteria bacterium UBA6910 | reverse complement strand
ACCGTGTCCTGGGGCACGATGCCGATGGCCGCCCGCAGCGATTTCTGCGTCACTTCCCTCAGATCCTGGCCGTTCATCAGGATGCGCCCGCCGCTGACGTCGTAGAAGCGGAACAGCAGCCGCGCCAGGGTGGACTTTCCCGATCCGCTGGCCCCGACCACGGCCACCGTCTTTCCCGCCGGCACCGCGAAGCTGACGTCGAATAGGATCTGGCGCTTGGGCTCGTAGCTGAAGTCCACGTTCTCGAATCGTACGTCCGCCTCGCCCGGCAGAAGCTCGGACGCGCCGGGTTTGTCCCGCACCTCGGCATTCTCTTCCATGAGGCTGAACATCTTTTCCATGTCCGCCAGAGAGTGCTTGATTTCCCGGTAGACGAAGCCCAGAAAATGCAACGGCATATAAAGCTGGATCATGTAGGCGTTCACCAGCACCAGGTCGCCCAACGTCATGTCGCCGTTCACCACGCCGTTCGCGGCGAGAAGCATGAGGAGGGTCACCCCCAGCGCCACAATCAGGCTCTGACCCGCGTTGAGGGCCGCCAGGGAAGTCTGGTTCTTGACCGCCGCTGCCTCCCACTTGGTGAGGCTCTCGTCGTAACGGCGCGTCTCCCAGGATTCGTTTCCAAAGTACTTGACGGTTTCATAGTTGAGCAGCGAATCGATGGCGCGCGTGTTGGCCTTGCTGTCCATGTCGTTCATGGTGCGCCGAAAGATCATTCGCCACTCGGTGATGATGAGGGTGAACGCGATGTACAGCGCCAGGGTTATGAACGTCACCACCGAAAAGATCGCCGCGTACTTCGAGAGCAGGATGCCCGCCACCAGCCCGATTTCCACCAGAGTCGGCAGGATGTTGAACAGCATGAAATTGAGCAGGAACGAGATGCCGCGGGTGCCGCGCTCGATGTCCCGGGAAACGCCGCCGGTCTGGCGCTCCAGGTGGAAGCGCAGAGAAAGCGCGTGAAGATGAGTGAACACCCGCATTGCAACCCTGCGGATCGCACGCTGGGTGACCTTGGCAAAAACCGCGTCCCGCAATTCGCCGAACAGAGTCGAGCACAGGCGCAGGACCCCGTAGGCAAGCACCAGGAACACCGGCAGCGCCAGCAGCGCCTGAGGTTTGTCCAGGGCGTCTACGATGTCCTTCAGCACCAGGGGCACCGCCACGTTGGCAAGCTTGGCGAAAATCAGCAGCGTAAGCGCCAGCACCACCCGCCCCTTGAACTCCCAGAGGTAGGGGAGCAGGGTGCGTATGGTCTTGATGTCGTTGCGGTCTTTGGGCGCCGGGCCGTGATGGCGGATGCGCATGGGAGGGTGATAAGGCAGTCTTGGCGCTAAGCCTAACATCCCCCGCCGCGTCGCGCCCAGCCGCGTTGACACGCCCGCGCCGGGAAGCCGACAATCCGCCGCTCAGGAGGAAATTCTGATGTTCATGTCTGCAGCGGATTACCGCGAGTCCCTGCGCCGCCTTGCCCCGCGTGTGTTCGTGAATGGGCGCCGGGTCGCGTCCGTCGCGGATGATCCGGATCTTGCGCCCGGCGTGGCCGCCATCGGGCTCACCTACGACGCGTGCCTGGACCGGGACCTGGCCCCCCACCTGGTCGCCACGGACGCGGCCTCGGGAAAGCCGGTAAACCGGATGCTGCACATCACGCGCACCAGCGATGACCTGCTGCGGAAGCTGGAGGCGGTGCGCATTCTGTGCCAGAGGACCGGCTGCGCGCAGCGCTACCTCGTGGGCGACGCCTTCAACGCGCTGCTCCAGGCCACCCACCGGATCGACGCGGACGCCGGAAGCGATTATCACCAGCGGTTTCTGGCCTATCTTAGCCGGGCACGGGAGCAAGACCTCAGCTGCGCCATCGCCATGACCGACGCCAAGGGCGACCGCTCGCTGCGGCCCCACGCCCAGGCCAACCCCGACGCCTACCTGCATATTGTGGAGCGCCGGCGGGACGGAATCGTGATCTCCGGAACCAAGGCCATCGTCACCAGCGCGCCCTACGTGCATGAATTGCTGGTCATGCCCTGCCGCAGCATGACCGAGGCCGATCGAGATTTTGCGCTCTGCTGTGCCGTGCCCGTGGACGCCGACGGGATTACCATTGTTTCCCGCCCGGCGGGCCGTCCGGGCCAGCCGGCTGCCAAGTTCAGCGCCCGCTACGGCCAGTCGGTAGCCGCCGTCATCTTCGACCGGGTGTTCGTGCCCTGGGACCGGGTGTTTCTAGCCGGCGATTGGCCGCATGCCGGGTTCCTGACCACCGCCTACGCCACGCACCATCGGCACAGCTGCATAGCCGCCCGCGCCGGATTCGGCGATCTCCTGATCGGTGCCGGGGTCCTGATGTGCGACGCCAACGGACTGGAGCCGAGCCGGCACCATCATCTGCGGGACGCCCTGGTGGAACTCATCAAGATCGTCGAGGGCTTCTATGCCTGCGGTGTGGCATCGTCGGTCCATGGGGTGACCGACCCGGCGGGTAACGTGATGCCGGAGCCTGTTTACGCCAATATCGGAAAGCTCCTGCTCGCCACGCAGATCTATGACATGCATCGCCTGGCCCACGAGGTCTCCGGCGGCCTGGTGGTGGCCCTTCCCGGCCCCGAGGAGGACCACAATCCCGAGACGGCGGCGAGCCTGCAGGCGGTGCTCGCGGGCCGGGGCGACGTTCCCGCCTCCCACCGCATGCACCTGGCGCGGCTGATGGAAGACCTCACCGCTTCCGACACCGCCGGGTGGTATTCGCTCATCAGCCTGCACGGCGGCGGCTCCCCGCAGGCGATGAAGATGGAAATTTACCGCCACTACCCCCTTCGCGAACGGGCAGCGCTGGTGGAGCAGCTCATGGAGCGCGGGGTCGCCACAAGTCCAGATGCGCCCCTTCCCAACCGCCAGCCCGACCGCTGCTGCGCCGAAGGCTGCCAGGCACCGGAATCCCTGACGCCAACCGCCGTTGCGGTACCCTTACCCCGCCGCAAGGAGGCAACAAGCTGATGTTGATCCACCGGCACGATTCGATGCTGTTCGTGGTGGACGAGCAGGCAAGGCTCGCTGCCGCGATGTTTTCCAGGGACCAGACGGTCGCCAACACCAGGATCCTGCTTCGGGCCGCCACCCGCCTCGGCGTGCCGGTCATCGTTTCGGAGCAATATCCCAAGGGGCTTGGTCCCACCGTACCGGAGATCGCCTCCCTGCTGCCCCAGGGATCCATATGCGAGAAGCTGCACTTCTCCTGCGCCAACGACGAAGGCATCGCAGCCCGGGTCGCGAAGCTCGGCCGGTCCCAGGTCGTGGTCGCCGGCATGGAGGCCCACGTGTGCGTGCTGCAGACGGCGCTCGGTCTCAAGGCCCGGGGCTACGAGCCGTTCGTGGTCGCGGACGCCACTTCCTCCAGGCGGCCGGAGAGCCGCGCCCTCGCCATGGACCGGCTGCGCAGTGCGGGCGTGACTATCGTTAGCACGGAGATGGTGGCATTCGAATGGCTGGAGAAGGCGGGCACTACCGAGTTCAAGGAAATCCTCGCCCTCATCAAGTGACGGGACCGGCGCGCCCATGAGCCCGCCTGCGCTTCCTCCCCAAGTGCACGTGATCGTGCGCGATTGGCTCTGCGCCAACAGCATCCTGCTGCGGGGAGCCGATGAGAACGTCCTTATCGACACCGGCTACGTCACGCGGGCTCAGCGCACCCTGGAGCTGCTGCAGCAGCCCCAAGCGCTGGGCAGCGGTCACCTTCACCGAATCCTTAACACCCACGGCCATTCCGATCACATCGGGGGAAACGCCCACGTCCAGCGGATCTATGGCTGCCGCATTGCCGTCCCGGCGGGTGAGGCCGGCCTGATCGAAACCTGGGACACCCGGGGCCTGTGGCTCGACTACGCCGGCCAGGAAGCCGAGCGTTTCATGTACGACGAAATCATCGAGCCCGGTGCCACCCTCACGCTCGGGGAGGTGGAGTGGCTTGTGATGGCCGCCCCCGGCCACGACATGGGCGCCGTAGTGTTCTACGCACCCGCCCCGCGAATACTGATCTCCGGGGACGCACTTTGGTACAACGGATTCGGCATGGTGATGCCGGAAACCGGCGAGCGCCCGGCCTTGAGGGCTACCCGCGCGACCCTGGAAATGCTCTCGCGCCTCGAGGTGGCCTTGGTGATCCCCGGACACGGGCGCCCCTTTACAGATTACGCCGGCGCCCTGGAACGAGCCTTCAGCCGGCTGGAAGCGTTTGAAGCGGACCCCGCGCGGACCGCCCGGCATTGCCTGAAGGTGATGTTTGCGTTCTCACTGCTTCACCTCGGGCGACTGCCCGAAGGGGAGTTCATCCCCTACCTTGCCCGTACCCCCATTTATGGAGATATCGGGACTCGCTTTCTTGGCCTGTCCACCGACGAGATCGGGAAGATTCTTCTCAGGGAATTGGTGGATGGAAAAGTCGTGACACAACAGGAAGGTTTTTTTGTCCCCGTTAACGTCCGCGAGCATTAAAAAAACGGGCGTCCACCGGGACGCCCGCAGAGCCAAAGGAGGAGGATGAAAGCCTCGAGCCGATCGACCAACTCGAAACTCTCGCCCATATCTTGAGCAAAACCAGTGCCAGGTTTGCCGCTCTGCAAAATCAGCGACATAAAAAACGGGCGGTCCCCAGACCGCCCGTTTTCTTGCCCTTTGGTGGTGCGCCAACGCTCGCGGCGCACCGCTTTGGTTCAGTGGCCGATGCCAGGTCCGTCGATTTTCTTGCCGTTGGAAAGGGACGTCAGGTAGTACTCCAGGTACCCATACTCCGGGGCATCAGGCAGCAGTTCGTTGGCGCGAACCGCAACTCCGCACCACTGCATGCGTTTGCGCAGGGTCCAGACCTCGCCCTTGCTGGTGCGCCAGTAGGGATGCCGGCCTACCTGGTCCTTGGTGCCGAGAACATACTGACCCCGCATCCACTTGTCGGCGCCCTGCCCGTGACAGTCCATGCATCTGAAATTCAGCTGCCCGACCTTGCGGTTCATGAGCTCCTTGCCCTTCTCGGCAGCGGCCTTCTCTTGCGCGGTTCGGTACCGAATGTTGATGGGCTGGCCGTGGGCAAAATGCCTCACATAAATGGAGAGCGCGCTGTTCTCGTCCGTCTGCATCCTCCAGTCCGCGCCGGTCGTGGCTCGGGCGTGCCGCGTCAGAAACTCCTCGGTGTTGAGCACTTTCTTCATGCGCGGCTCGTAGTAGGGCATGCGGGCCGCCCAGGTCTTGAATTCGCTCTTGGGGTTCTTGTGGCAGGTGGCGCAGGACTTGCCATTGGGACCGGCTTTGCTGAATAGCTCTTTCCCGGCGTCTAGCTCGAACATGGCGGGATTTTCCGTCGGGTCGCGGTAGTCTGCGGTGGGTTGGGGAAGCGGGCGCTTATTGGGGTCGTCCAGGTCCGAAAACTTCGCCGGAGACTTGAGCGTCTGAAGATACGCCACCAGATCCCGGATCTCCTGATCGTTGAGAACCCCATGCGTGCCCCAGGGCGGCATCATGGTCTCGGGATTGAACTGGCGCGCGTCGTAGATGTAGTTGTACAGATACCAGTCGGTGCGGTTCTGGGCGCCGATGGTCGAGAGGTCGGGAGCCACGTTTCCCGGGAGAGACGCACCGGGCACCGCGTGGCAGGTCATGCAACTACCACCCTTCTTGCGGTCGCCGAAGATCTTCTTGCCCCGCTCCGCGTCGCCGTCCGTGATGCGGCCGTAGACCCTCTGGAAGTCCTTCGGCACGGCGGGAGAGCGCGTCTCGCGCATGGTGTTGAAGTCCTTCCAATCCGTGCCTGGCCAATCCCCATAGCGTTCCCAGGGCTCGGGCGACGCCGTGGTCTGGGTCTCGATGGGCGCCTTGGATGACGCGGCGCCGGCAACGACGGACACGGCGAGCAGGGTGGTAGCCAAGGCCAAAGTCAAGGGGCTCCGCTTAGGATCAGTTCGCATGCTTCCTCCTCACAGACGTGAAAAAACTTGTGCTTTCTTTTGGGACTTATCGCGCGAGTTTATGGAAGAGAACATCTGCCGCGCTAATAGAAATCCTCTATCAGCGGATAATAACAACGATTCCGTCCGAGAAGAACCGCAACGGAGCGGACCGATCAGAAAACGCCGCGTGTGCACTGCAACATGTTTTTAGCGCTTCCATGCCTTAGAGTCAATAAAGGCTCCCCTTTTCGCCTTGGGGTCCGACAACGCCCATAAGCAGACGCACGATTCCATAACTGACCCACGATGCGGCCCGGGA
Source organism: Betaproteobacteria bacterium UBA6910 (assembly GCA_002451065.1). GTDB lineage: Bacteria > Pseudomonadota > Gammaproteobacteria > Burkholderiales > UBA6910 > UBA6910. The sequence continues at coordinate 510 of DKBC01000310.1, read as the reverse complement.
GATCCAAGGTTCGGCCCGCCATCGCTGAGGCGCAATAATGCTGGCGCCGCCCACCATGGCCTCGAGCAAGCTCGACTTCAGTTCCAATGCAAAGCCCGGATCGTCGATCACCACGTTCGCTTCCCTCGCAAGCAACAGGCTGAAGGGATCAATATTCGAGGACCCGACTGTCGCCCAGCGCCCGTCCACCACCGCCACCTTGGCATGGAGAAAACTTGCCTCGTATTCCTGGATCTCAACGCCGGCTTCGAGCAGCTGCCGGTAAAGAGCCCGCGTGGCGTAGTGCTGAAGCGCGTATTCCACCCGTCCCTGGAGGAGCAGAACCACCCGCACCCCGCGCTTCGCCGCGTCGCACAGGGCGTGCCGGAAGCGCAGGCCGGGGAGGAAGTACGCGTTGGCTAGCACGATCTCGCGCCGAGCCCGGCGAACCGCGTCCAGGTAGGCATGCTCGATATCGTGGCGGTGGCGCAGGTTGTCGCGCATGACAAGCGCCGCCCGCTGCTCACCTGG
>DKBC01000268.1 GCA_002451065.1 Betaproteobacteria bacterium UBA6910 | reverse complement strand
TTCCGGGATCGAAAGCAGGCCGGCCGCCTTGCAAACACGGAATACTGGCCCGTATACTCCGCGCCCATGCGCATCTTGGTCGCTCGCCTCCTGTTCCTGATCGCAGTACTCGGATTTCCGATCCAGGGAACGGCGGCGGTGACGATGGGATTGTGCGATCACGATCACGGCGCCCAGGGAAATGGTCAGGGCGCGGCTCATGGCCATGCTTCCCACGACGCGGATAGTCCGTCGGGAGCGGGCGATGATCCGGTGCCCTGTCATCATTGCACCGCGGCCGCGCTTCCCTGTTCGGGTGCCGAGTCCGTCCGTGTCGCCGGTGAAACCCCCATGGCCGGCACCCCGCCTCATCTCTTCCGGTTTTTCCCGGAACAGCCTACGCGCCCGCCTCTCGCCTGAACTGGCGACACCCGGAGTCCGTCCGGAAGCTCGAGCCCCGGCGCGTTTCCCCGAGCCGGCGATTCGTACGCGATCACGCGCGGATTCCATGGCATTGATGGCGCCCAGCGGCCGACAGCATCGCCGCGGACGCGTCCTCGGCGGGCACAAACCGTCACAATTGAAGGAGGTAAAGGATGAGACGCGTGTTATCGATGGAACCCCCATGGCGTTGGCTTGCCCGGACCGGACCGTGCGGAAGGCCCCTTGGAGCCCATGACAAAACCCGCGGCCGACATCAGCCATGACCCGCATCAGCATTAGGGCTGTAATGGCCCTGAGCCTCGCGCTCCTTGTCGGCGCCTGCGGCGACCAAGGGCAGCAGGCGACGGCACCGGCGCCAACTGCCGGTTCGAAGCCGTCGCGCCTCCAGGACGCGGAGCAAGTCGCCCGGGGAGAAGCCGTCTACAACGCCCACTGCGCGGAGTGCCATGGCATTCGCGGAGTGGCGACCCCCGAATGGCGCAAACCGGGGCCGGACGGCAAGTATCCGCCGCCGCCCCTGGACGACAGCGCCCATGCCTGGCATCACCCAACCGTAGTCCTGAGAAAGGTGATCGCCAAAGGCAGCCCTGCCGGCATGGGAAACATGCCGGCCTGGGAGAACAAACTTTCCCCTCAACAGATCGACGATGTCATCGCCTACATCAAGTCCCTGTGGTCCGACGAGATCTACGATCGTTGGCTGCAGATCGAGAGCCAGGCGCTGGCCCGTTAGCACATGCAAGGAGAATGAACATGGCCCCGAAGTACGTCATTGGTGCTGCTCTGCCATTACTGTTCCTCGCGGCCACTGCGCCGGTGGCGCAGGTTCGGCAAGGCGCCGAGTCCGCGGCAGGCGCCATCGCGCCCCACAAAGGTGAAGGAACGGTAAACAAGGTGGACGCCAAGGCGGGCACCTTCAACATGACCCATGGTCCCATCCCGAGCCTCAACTGGCCTCCCATGACCATGGACTTCCAGGTGAAGGACAAGTCCGCCCTCAAGGGCATCGAGGCGGGGCAGAAGGTTGAAATCTCCATCGTCCAGGAGGGCGAGGGAAAATTTGTGGTAACCGAGATCAAATCCCTGAAATGATATGAAAGGACCGAAAAAATGAAGGCAAGAACAATTCCTCTGTGCGGCGCCATCGCCCTGACGCTCGTGGCTCCCTTAGCCCTGGCCCAGCAAGGCGGTGCACCCGTGGACCCGTCCCGGCATCACATGATGGATGCGCCAGCCCCGGCCATGCCGGCCTCTCCCCCGGGGATGGGGGGCCTTGGCCGGGGTGGCCCGGCTGGCGGCGGCATGGGCTGCGGCATGATGGGCGGCATGGGCGGCGGCCAGGCGGGTGGCATGATGGGCCATGTGGGTGGTGGCATGATGGGGGGCCTGGGCCGGGGCGGCATGCTCGGCGTGCCCCTGGGCGTCACCGGACCGCTCTCTCATTTCAACCTGAGCGACGACCAAAGGAAACAGATCCTGAAAGTTCAGGACGACCTGCGCCGCAAGCACCACGAGTTCAGGGGCAAGATGATGGAGGAGCAGGTGAAGCTGCGGGACCTGCATTTCGCGGAAAAGCGCGACCGGAACGCCATCGTGGGCCAGTATCGCAAGCTGGGGGAATTGAGGGGCCAGATGGTGGAGGCCTCCCTGGACGCCCAGGACAAGATAGAGGCGGTGCTCACCAAGGAGCAGAAGGACATGCTCCATCGCCACCATCCCATGTGGATGATGGAGAGCGAATAACCGTGAACCCCGCGCCGGAAGGGGCCACAGCCTGCAACCACGCAAGGAGAACGCCATGAACCCGTATCGTCGTCGCATCCTGCTCGCCGGACTGGCCTCGGCTGCCCTGCCCCTGGCCGTTGCCAGGGCCGAATCCGCCACACCAGGAGTTACCGTCTACAAGAGCCCCACCTGCGGCTGCTGCGGCAAGTGGATCGACCACCTGAGGGCCAATGGCTTTCAGGTGACGGCACGCGATGTGGCCGACATGGACGCCTACAAACAGCAGTACGGCGTGCCGCGGCACCTCGCGTCCTGCCACACCGCTGTGGTGGAGGGCTATGTGATCGAGGGGCACGTCCCGGCCGACGTGGTGCGCCGGCTCCTGGCCGAGCGCCCCAAGGTCAGAGGACTCTCGGTGCCGGGCATGCCCATCGGCTCCCCCGGCATGGAGCAGGGGGCGCGAAAGGACCCCTACGACGTTGTCGCCTTCGACCGGGCCGGGCGGGTGACGGTCTACGAGCAGCGCTGAGCCACTCCCCGCGCCGGCGCCATGAAACCCACCCTCGCCGCGCTGACATGCCTCCTGCTGCTCTCCGGAATGCCGGCGAAGGCGCAGCAGCCCGCCCCCATCGGCGGAACGGTCCGGGAGCTGCTCGAGTACGCGGATCTGCATAACCCGGACCTGATCGCCGCCCGCTACGAGCGGGAAGCCGCCCAAGCGCGGGTGCAGCCCGCGGGCGCACTGGGCGATCCCATGTTCGAGGTCGAGTTGCGGGACATGGACCGGGATCTAAATCGCGTCGGCTCGGTCAAGTACACCTTCGCGCAGCCGCTTCCGTTCTGGGGCAAGCGAGACCTGCGCGCGGAGGTCGCCGAATCCGGCGCCCGCGCCGCCCAGGGTGAGGAGCGCGCGGCGGCCACCGAAATTCACGAGCGCATCAAGACCGCCTTTGCCCAGTACTACCAAATTCGGGAGTCCACGCGGCTCAACACGGAGATTTTCGCGCTGATGCTGGACCTGGAGCGGGTGGCCCAGGTGCGTTTCGCCAACGGCCTCGCGCCCCAGCAGGACGTGATCAAGGCCCAGGTGGAGCAGACCGTGATCAAGAGCGAGCTGATCGCCCTAGAAACCGAGGCTGTGCACATTCGAGGCCGCATCAACAGCCTGCTCAACCGTCCCGCCGAGGCTCCTCTCACCGAGCCCCGGAGCCTGCGACCCGCACCACCCCTCGCGGACCTTGACATGGAAATGCTCGAGCAGCGCCTGCGGGCCACCAACCCGCTGCTGTTCGCCCAGAGCGCCCGGGTGGCGGGCTCGGAAGCGAACCGCAGGCTGGTGGAGCGGAACCGCTATCCCGATTTCGTGGTGGGTGTGTCGCCGATCCAGGCCGACGACCGCCTCGCCGCCTGGGAGGCGCGCGTTTCCGTCAACATCCCGCTGCAGCAGGAAACGCGCCGCTCCCAGGAGCGGGAGGCAGACGCCTTGGTCAACGCCGCGCGGGCGCGCCAAGAGGCCGTCGCGAGCCGGCTGTTGAATGAACTGCACCAGGCTTTGGCCACGTGGGAAGCGGCGCGCCGTCAGGAACTCCTGATCCTGGAAGCGCTGCTGCCCCAGGCGGCGGCCAACTACCAGTCGGCCCTGGTGGGCTACGAAAACGGCAATGTGGATTTTGCGACCCTGCTCGAGGCGGAGCGCCAGGTGAAGCGTGCGCGACTCGACCGGCTCAAGGTGCAGGTGGAGCAGGAATCCCGGCTGGCCCAAATCGAGCGCATGATCGGGGGTAACCTGTGAAACCCGCCACATTGTCGATTGCCATCATCGTCGCGGCAGCGGCTGGCGTTGCCGCCGGCTACTTCCTTGCTTTGGAAAAGCAGCAGACTGCCCACGAGGCGGCTGCGCCGGAGGCAGAAAAGAAAGCGCGCAAAGTCCTCTACTACCGTAATCCCATGGGACTTCCCGATACCTCCGCGGTGCCGAAGAAGGACCAGATGGGCATGGACTACGTTCCCGTTTACGAAGGCGAGGAACCCGCGAGCGAAAACGGCACGGTGAAGGTCAGCCCCGACCGCATTCAAAAGTTGGGGGTGAGGACCGAACCGGCCGCGGTGCGGGAGCTGGCCCGCGCCGTGCGGGCCGTGGGTACTTTGCAGGTCAACGAACGGCGCCAGTACACGCTCGCCCCCAAGTTCGAAGGCTGGATCGAGGTGCTGCACGTCAATGCCACCGGCGAGCCGGTGGCCAGAGGGCAACCCCTCATGGAGATCTACAGCCCGGAGCTGGTATCCGCCCAGCAGGAGTACGCCATCGCAAGAAAGGCCCTCGCCGCCATCCCCTACGAAAACCCGGAGGCCCAGTCCGGAATGCGCCGACTGGCTGAGAGCACCCTCTCCCGCCTGCGCAACTGGGACATATCGGAGGAGCAGCTCGAGCAGCTCCAGCGCGACCCGGGCGGCAAGCGCCTGCTCACTTTGAAGTCTCCGGCCAGCGGCGTGGTGATGGAAAAGAAAGCGGTGGAGGGCATGCGCTTCATGCCCGGCGAGGTGCTTTACCGCATCGCCGACCTTTCGGTCCTTTGGCTGGTGGCGGACGTGTTCGAACAGGACCTTGCGTTGATTCGGGTAGGCGAACCGGCGCGGGTGCTTATCGACAGCTATCCCGACCGGGTGTTCGAGGGCAAAGTGGCGTTCATCTACCCCTTCCTCAATCCCCAGACCCGAACCGGCCAGGTGCGGATTGAGCTTCCGAATCCCCAGCGCCTGCTCAAACCCGACATGTACGGCAACGTGGAGCTTCGAGGCGCGGCCCGTCGCGCCCTCGCTGTTTCCGACGCGGCGGTGATCGATAGCGGCAAGCGACAGGTCGTGCTGGTGGAGCGCGGGCCCGGCCGCTTCGAGCCCCGGCAGGTGAAGACCGGCCTGCGCGCCGAGGGCTTCGTCGAAATCCTGGAGGGCATCCGCGAGGGCGACCCGGTAGTGGTAAGCGCGAATTTCCTGATCGACGCCGAAAGCAATCTCAAGGCCGCCCTTGCGGGCTTCGGCGCCGGAGCCGACGCGGACAGCAAGCCCATTTCGACTTCGGCCAAGCCGCACAAGGGGGAAGGCACGGTGGAGGCGGTGGACCCCAGCGGCCGAAGCTTCACCATGAACCACGGTCCCATCGCCTCGCTCAACTGGCCGGCCATGACCATGGATTTCCAGGTCAAGGACCAGGCCCTGCTGACTGGGATCAAGCCCGGCCAGAAAATCGAGATCGAGATCGAGCAGGGCAAGGACATGGAATTCATCGTCACCCGCATCACCCCCCTAGCCGGTGGCGGCAAGGGCGCTCCCGGCGGCGGCCACGCCGGCCATTGACCGACAGCCAGCGCACCCTCCCCAGGAACGAAAGTCCGCCATGCTCAACCGGCTCATCGACTGGTCGGCGCGCAACCTGTTCATGGTGCTGCTCTCCACCGTGTTTGTGGCGGCCGCCGGAGTGTACGCCCTCCTCACCACGCCCCTCGACGCTCTGCCGGATCTCTCCGACCCCCAGGTCATCATCTACACCGAGTATCCGGGGCAGGCTCCGCAAGTGGTGGAGGACCAGGTCACCTATCCCCTGGCCACGGCCATGCTATCGGTGCCGAAATCCAGGGTGGTGCGGGGCTTCTCCTTCTTTGGCGCCAGCTTCGTCTATGTCATCTTCGAGGACGGCACCGAGCTCAGGTATTCCAGGACCCGGGAGCGGGCCCAGTAGATGTCGGTGCCGTCCTCGAAGATGACATAGACGAAGCTGGCGCCAAAGAAGGAGAAGCCCCGCACCACCCTGGATTTCGGC
>DKBC01000317.1 GCA_002451065.1 Betaproteobacteria bacterium UBA6910 | reverse complement strand
CATCTGATGCTGGCCGACGTCCGACGTTACGTAGGCCTCGCCCTTGGTCACTTCCCAGAGCTTCTCGATCACCAGCTGGGGCTTGATGATGTCGCTCGACCGGTCGTACTTGAGGCAATCCCGCCCTCTCCAAAGTTCGATTTGCGTCCACCAGGTCTTGAGCGCCGTTGCGTCCGGCTTCTCGCGACTGGTCTTTAGCAGCTTGATCAGCTCGTCCAGGACTTCCCGAACGTTGCCGACGATCGGCACATCTACCTTCACCCGCTTTGAGATCGAGGAGGGGTCAATGTCGATGTGGATGATCTTGCGCTCTTCGCTGTGGAAGTGCTTGGGGTTCCCGATGACCCGGTCATCGAATCTGGCCCCCACAGCCACCAGTACGTCACAATGCTGCATGGCCATGTTGGCCTCGTAGGTGCCGTGCATTCCCAGCATTCCCACGAACTGACGATCGGTCGCAGGGTAGCCTCCAAGGCCCATGAGCGTATTGGTGCAGGGGAATCCCAGTAGCCGGACCAACTCCGTCAGCTGAGGAGCGGCATCCGACAGGATGACCCCGCCCCCCGTGTATATCATGGGACGCTTCGCGTCCAGGATAAGCTGCAGCGCCTTTTTGATCTGGCCCGCGTGACCCTTGACCACTGGGTTATAGGAGCGCAGAGAAACGGTCTCCGGGTATTGGAATTCCGTTTTGGCGACGGTGACATCCTTCGGGATGTCCACCAGCACCGGGCCGGGCCGCCCCGTAGCCGCGATGTAAAACGCCTTCTTGATGGTCGCGGCGACCTCTCTGACGTCCTTGACCAGGAAGTTGTGCTTGACGCAGGGGCGGGTGATGCCCACGGTGTCCACTTCCTGGAATGCATCCTGGCCGATGGCCGGCGTCGGCACTTGGCCGGTGATGATGACCATCGGGATCGAATCCATGTAGGCGGTGGCGATCCCTGTTACCGCATTGGTCACGCCAGGTCCTGAGGTCACCAGACACACCCCGACCTTCTGGCTCGAGCGCGAGTATCCGTCCGCCGCGTGAACCGCTGCCTGTTCGTGGCGAACCAGGATGTGCTTGACCTTGTCCTGCTTGAACAGCTCGTCGTAGATGAACAGGACCGCGCCGCCGGGGTAGCCGAAGACGTGTTCGACCCCCTCTTCCTGAAGGCAGCGCACGACGATCTCCGCGCCCGTCAACTCCATAAAATTCGCTTTAAACTGTCAGAGTTAGCAAAACGTGAGACAGTAGCGGGTGGGCCGCGTTTGGTCAAGACCCCGCAGGGGATCCGGCGGGCGTCGTGCCATGGGCGCGATCGTCGGGGCGGAGCCGGGTATTTGCTATAGTCCGGATCAATCTTTCGGATTCCAAGACCCTCAAACGGGGGACGACTCGTCTGGCCACTTATCAGGAGCTTTCCGGTTTCCTCGCCGACTGCGAACGCAGGGCGTTCAAGCAGGCGCTGTTCGCGGTGCGTGACGAGGCCTCGGCTCTGGATATTGTCCAAGAATCTATGCTCAAGCTGGTGGAAAAGTATTCCGGGAAACCGCCAGCCGAACTCCCGCTGCTTTTCCAGCGCATTCTCCAGAACACGATCCGGGACCACTATCGGCGGCAGAAAGTGCGCTCCACCTGGACCACGTTGGTCTCTTCCCTGATTCCCGGCACTGACGGGGAAGAAACCGACCCGCTCGAGCTGATCGCCTCAGCGGACGAGTCCAAGACGGGCGGAGATCCGGCAAGGCACCTGGAAGACTCACAACTTATTGCTTTTATTGAGGAAAGCTTGACGAAGTTGCCGGAACGTCAACGTCAGGCCTTCTTGTTGCGTTATTGGGAAGGTCTGGACGTAGCTGAAACGGGCGCGGTCATGGGTTGCTCGGAAGGCAGCGTAAAGACCCATTGTTCGCGGGCCACGCGCGCCCTGGCGGCCGCCTTACGGGGGAAAGGAGTGGAACTGTGAACGAAGAGCGCGTTGCCGATTCCATCAGGCGATATCTGGACCTGTGCGCCCAACGCATTGAGCCGGTCGTGGCAGAGCGTTTGCGGCGAGCGCGGACCGAAGCTCTCGCGCATTACGGGGAGGGTAGATCCGTGTTACGCCTGGCTGTGGCCGGCCACGGTACGGGATCCCCGGGCCAGGGAGCGCATGCCTGGGGTACTCGCCGCTGGGTTCCCTTGCTGCTTGCTCTGGCGGTGGCGATTGGCGTGAGCTACTGGCATTACTCGGAGCAAGGTCCCGAGCCGGGCGAAATTGACGCCTTGCTGCTGGCTGACGACCTCCCGGTCGGCGCCTATCTCGATCACCGATTCGACGCATGGCTGAAGCGCGCGCAGCAATAATTTTTCTGCTGCTGTTGCTCGCGCCCCTTGCTGCCAAGGCCGGGGCCGGGCAGACCAACTGGTTGCAACTTCCTCCCGAGCAGCGTCAGATCCTGGCACCGGTCGCCTCTCAGTGGGACCGCTTTCCCGAGGCCCAACAGAACAAGCTGCTCGGAGTCGCCAAGCGCTACCCGAAGATGACCCCCGAACAGCAGCAGCGTATAAGATCCCAGCTCGAGGAGTGGGCCAGGCTGACACCCGAGCAGCGGGACCGGGCGCGTCAGAACTACCAGAACCTCAAACAGCTCCCACCCGAAAAGCGCAAAGAGGCGAGAGAGCTATGGAAGGATTACCGGCAATTCGAGGCCGACGAGGCCTCCACCGCCGCGCCTCCCCGATCTGCGCCCGTCCAGTGAGCAGCGATTCGGACATCGAAACGCGCATCGCGGGCCTTGGGCGACGTCTCGCCAGCGCGGTCTATGAAGGTTTGACAGTTACCGCAATCCTGCTCGTTGCCAGCCTTAGCTTTCTGCTGGCGAGTCCCGACGCGGCGAATTCTCCCCTGCGACCGGTGTTCCAACTCTATTTGTTCGGAGTTCTAGGGCTGTATTTCACCTGGTTCTGGACTCACGGCGGGCAAACGTTGCCAATGAAGGCCTGGCGCATCAGGCTGGTGAACTCGAATGGGGAGCCGGTTAACCGGGGTAGAGCGTGGATTCGTTTCCTGCTGGCGTGGCCCGCGATACTTCTTGCCGGGCTCGGCCTTCTGTGGGCGGTGATCGACCGAGAACGACAGTTCTTGCACGATCGTCTTGCCGGCACGCGGATCGTGCGGGTTGAAGGTTAGCCCCGCTATCGCCGCTCAACCCACCAGATCATTCCTGCGGCGATCCCGAGAAACACCACCGAAGGCGCCGCTGCCGCAAAGAAAGGCGGCCAGTCGTTGAGCTGACCTGCGTGGGCGAACAGCCGGCTCACGAGATGAAAGGCCAAGCCCAGCATGATTCCGGCAAGCATCCTGACCCCGATGCCACCAGTCCTGCGCTGCAGGGCCGCGAACGGCAGCGCCAAAATCATCATAACCACTGCGGCCAGCGGATAGATGAATTTTCCCCAAAGGGCGATCTCGTAGCGGGTGGCCTTCTGCCTGTTTTCCCGCAGGTGCTTGACATAGCTCCAGAGATTAAGCGCCGACATTTTCTGCGGATCCACCAGCAGCACGCCCAAGATGTCGGGGTTGAGTTCCGACTGCCAATCCGCGAAAGCCGCCTGATATGTGGTCGCCCTGCCCCCGTCGATACGCGTCTCCTTGACGTTGTTCAGGCGCCATCGGTTCGGCCCCTGGTAAACGCCCTGTTTGGCGAATTTCAACGAGCGCAGCCGGTAATCCTCGTCGAACTGCATGATGCGAACATCCACCAGCGTGTTGTCGGTGAGCACTTGGCGCACGTTGATGAAGGTACTTCCGTCCTTGACCCACAGGCCCGAGCGGAACTGCTGTACCACGAAGCCCGCGAGCGCCTTGAACCGCATCTGCTGGGCAATCCGCTCCGAGAACGGAGCCACGAATTCCCCAAAGACGAACGTTGTGACCGCGAACAACAGCCCGGTCCCGAGAATCGCCCTGCCGATGCGCGCGAACGAGGCGCCGGACGCCCGCATCACCGTGTATTCCGAGTGCAGGGCCAGCTGAGTGAACGTGAAGATAGTGCCTATCAGCAGCGCTAGCGGAAGGAGTTCGTAAACGTGGCCCGGCATGTTAAGGGCAACAAAAGTCAGCACCGTGCCCATCCGGTAGTTCGCGTACCCGACGATTCCCAGTTCCCGCACCAGATCCAGCAACGCGAACAGGACCAGCAAGGCGCCGAGCAGGAGCGAGCTGCTAACCGCCACCTCCTTCGCCAGATACCGGGACAGGGTTCTCATCGCCAAAGCGAAACCACCGCCCGCACCAGCCGGCGGCGCAGGAACAGCAGGACCAACAGACCTATCATCGCCCCGTGCACGGTCAGGAATCCCGTCAACGCAGAAACCTTGCCCAGGGCAATCGAAAGCCGCATCATGCTAAGCACGTTGCTGTAGGTGGCGTAAACCAGCACCGCGATGATCAGGTTCACCGAGCGGCCGCCGCGGGGATTGACGAAGCTAAGCGGAATGCCCATCAGCGCCAACACCAGTGCGCTGACCGGCAGGCCGATCCGCCACTGCAGTTCCGCTAGGTTGAGGGTGTTTGGATCCCCCAGAAGTTCCGGCGTGGGAAGCGAGGTGGGGGGCCTGACGCGCTCGTCGGCGGTGCGCTGCTCCACCCGCATCCGATAGCGGTCAAATTCCGTCAACCGGAATTCCGCCGAGCCGGGCTCGCCCTCGTAGCGACTTCCTTTTTCCAGGACGATAAACCGGTCCCCGTTCTCGTCCATTTCCTGGTATCCCTGCCGCGCCACCATGATGCCAAGCTGTTGCTGCTGGAGGGACTGCACGAAGATATTGGCCACCCGCCGCTGATCACCGTCAATGGCTTCGACGAAGAAGACGCGATCCGCGTGTCTTGATTCATGGAAAACGCCCGGTGTTATCTGCGCTGCGTCATCCCGGGCCTCCAGCTCCCGCTGGTAATCCGAAACCCGGCCGTCGGCCCAGGGCGAAAGCAGGAGGGTCAGCGCCGCGATGGCAGCCGTCAGGGGTAGGGCGAACATCAGGACGGGGCGCACCCACGCCGAGAGGCTCAATCCGGCGGAAAACCAGACAACCATCTCCGAGTCCCGGTAACTGCGGCTGAGCACCAGCAATACCGCGATGAAAAGGGACATGGACAGCAGAACCGGGAAAACATTGATCGATCGAAACCCGAGGAACGCGAACACGGCCTCGCTCGCGATGCCCCCTCCGGCCGCCTGCCCGAGCAGCCGCACCAGCTGGGTGACCAGCGTGATGCCGAAGAGGACTATGAATGCCCCGGCCGCGACCGACGTGAACTCGGCAACAAGTCCGCGCTCGAACGTCGGCGAGCGGCGGCGTTTTGACTTTTCAGAGACTCTACGGGGATAATTCGCCATCCGCTGCTCACGCTGAGCCTTGGCGGCACGAGCGAAGTGACGCATGGAATTTAGCATAAAGAGCGGCAACCCGGAAAAGCAGCGCAGCGCCTGCGTGGTGGTCGGCATATATGAACCACGCAAGCTTTCTTCCGCGGCCATTGCCATCGACCGGGGCGCCAAGGGCTATCTCGGGGAGATACTCCGCCGGGGGGACATGGAGGGGAAGACCGGCTCCACGCTTCTCCTTCACGGCGTCCCCCACGTCGCCTGCGATCGCGTATTGCTGGTCGGTCTCGGAAAGGAAAGGGAGTTCCGGGAGAAGGAATACGGCGACGCCGTCCGGGCGGCGATCAGAACGCTGAATGAAACCGGGGCGATGGAAGCTGTTGTGTGTCTCACCGAATTGCCCATCAAGAAGCGCACCACATCCTGGAAGGTCTCCCAGGCGGTGACCGCCACGATGGAAGCAGTGTACCGCTTCGATCGGCTCAAATCCAAGCAGGACGGTCTGCGCCGCCCCCTTCGCAAGCTGACGTTGAGCGTCCCCACGCGTGCCGACCTGTCAACCGGTGAGGAGGCGGTACGCCAGGGCCTCGCCACGGCCCAGGGGGTGAGCCTCTCCAGAGATCTCGGCAACCTCCCCTCCAATATCTGTACGCCCAGCTATCTGGCGGAACAGGCGTTGGGAATGGCCAAGACCTATGGCTTCAAGACCGAGGTGCTGGGCCATAAGGATATGGAACGGCTCAAGATGGGAGCGTTGCTCGCGGTCAGCAGGGGGAGCCGCGAGCCCGCGCGACTGATCACCCTCGAGCATCATGGCGCTGACCGCAAGACGCCCCCCATCGTGCTGGTCGGAAAGGGGATCACCTTTGACACGGGCGGCATCTCTCTAAAGCCCGCCGCCGAAATGGACGAAATGAAGTTCGACATGTGTGGAGCGGCCGCCGTTCTCGGCACTCTCAAGGCCGCGGCCCAGTTGCAGCTTCCCATGAATGTCGTCGGCGTGATTCCAACCTGCGAGAACATGCCGGGGGGCAACGCCACTAAACCCGGCGATGTCGTGACCAGCATGTCGGGCCAGACCATCGAAGTCCTCAACACGGACGCCGAGGGTCGCCTGATTCTTTGTGATGCACTGACCTACGCAGAGCGCTTCAATCCCGAGATCGTAATTGACATCGCGACGCTCACCGGGGCCTGCGTCATCGCCCTTGGACACGTGGCATCCGGCCTGTTCTCTAACGACGACGCGCTTGCCCGGGAGCTTCTTGCCGCCGGGGACTATGCCGTGGACCGGGCGTGGCAACTGCCCCTTTGGGAAGATTATCAGGAACAGCTGAAGAGTAATTTTGCCGACATGGCGAACATCGGCGGGCGGCCCGCGGGAAGCGTCACCGCGGCGTGTTTCCTCTCGCGTTTCGCCCGCAAATACCGCTGGGCCCACATTGACATCGCTGGCGTCGCCTGGAAATCGGGAAAGGAAAAGGGCGCCACCGGACGGCCCGTTCCGATGCTGACGCGCTTCCTAATCCAGCGCTCGGCCGCGAGAAGCCAGCGCTGAGGCCTCGTCCGCACGGTGTGAGGCGCGGGGCGATATTCATCAGGCACTGAGGCTTCCTGTTTGACCCAGATCGATTTCTACACTCACGTTGACGACAAGCTTCGCACAGCCTGCCGCTTGGCCGCAAAAGCGATGCAACAGGGCGTCCGGATAATGGTATACACGCCGGATGCGGATACTACGGAGCGGCTCGACCGGATGCTCTGGACGTTGCCGGCGACGGGATTCGTCCCCCACTGCCGCAGCGGGGATGAACTCGCTCCCCAGACTCCGGTGATCATCGATCACCTGTGCGAGTTGCTTGTTGAGGACGAGATCTTGCTCAATCTCCACCCGGAACTGCCAGCGTTCTTCAGCCGGTTCCGGCGTTTAATCGAGATCGTCGGTCAGGACGATGACGATCGGGCGCACGGGCGGAGCCGCTTCCGCTTCTACCGCGACCGCGGGTATGAGATTCGTCATCATGACATGCGCAGCGAGCGGGGAAATGCAGGGTAGCGGCGGATCCCGCGAGGAACGTGAGCGCGAGGAAGGGCGGGAGCCGGACTCCGGGCTCCTGGGCAAGGCGGATGCCCTGATGGCAAAGCATCGCGGCGCCCTGCCTCGGCCGAAGCAGCCCACCCCGCCATCAGTGCCCCCGCACCAACCGGGAGCTGGTCATGGTCGCCAGGCCGAGGATGAGATCCCCACGCTCACCGACATCATCGAGGGGGAAGAAACGCCAGTAGCGGCGGCTGCCGAATCGGCGCGAGTCTCGCCACGACCGACCGACGAGACGGCCACGGATCTGGAATTGCCCCTGGCCCGGGAAGAAGTGGCGGGTGAAATTTTCCAGGAAGCGCTCAAGAACCTCGAGTCTCGCATCGACGAAACCATCGAGAAGGAGCTCTCGCCGCACCTGGTGGGCATTCTCGCCAACACCCTCGCTTCGCTTTTGACCGAGGTAAAGAGCGATCTCGCCAACGTTGCCCGGGAATCCCTGTCGCAGGCGGTGCGCAACAGGCTTCGTGCGCGTCCGCCCGAGGAAGCGCCACCGGAGGCATCCGCTATAATTTCGCCTTTGCCCGAGCCGCCCCCCTTGATGGAAACCCTAGCCAAGAGCTTCGAGCCCGCGGCCGTGGAAAGCCGCTGGTATCCCGCGTGGGAGGCGGCCGGATATTTCACGGCTTCAATGGCCGACGACCGGCCATCGTACTGCATCATGCTGCCGCCGCCCAATGTAACCGGCACACTGCATATGGGCCACGCGTTCCAGGACACCCTGATGGATGCGCTCATCCGGTACCACCGGATGAAGGGCGAGAACGCGCTTTGGCAGCCAGGAACCGATCATGCNNGGCATCGCGACCCAGATCGTGGTGGAGAGACAACTCGACCAGGAAGGCGGTAATCGCCGGGATATGGGACGTGACAAGTTCCTGGAGCGGGTCTGGCAATGGAAGGAGGAATCCGGATCCATCATCACCCGCCAGATGCGTCGGCTGGGGGCTTCCTGCGATTGGTCCCGGGAGCGGTTTACCATGGACAGCGGCTTGTCCCGGGCAGTCACGGAAGTTTTCGTGCGGCTCTACGAGGAGGGGCTGATCTACCGGGGCAAGCGGCTGGTTAACTGGGACCCGGTGCTGCAAACTGCCGTGTCGGATCTGGAAGTGATCAGCCAGGAGGAAGACGGAAACCTGTGGGTCATCCGCTACCCCCTGGAGGAGTCCGTCGCCTGGTCCTTCGGCGATGGTTATCTCGAGGTGGCAACCACCCGGCCGGAGACGCTCCTGGGGGACGTTGCCGTGGCGGTGCATCCTCAGGATGCCCGCTACCGGCACCTGATCGGGTCGCACGTGCGGCTGCCAGTGGCCGAGCGGACAATCCCGATCATCGCCGACGATTACGTGGATCCCGCCTTTGGCACCGGTGTCGTCAAAATCACGCCGGCCCATGATTTCAACGACTACCAGGTCGGACTGCGACATAATCTGCCGCCCATCAACATCTTTACGCTGGACGCGCGCCTCAACGATATCGTTCCGGCCGAATACCAGGGGCTCGACCGCTTCGAAGCGCGCCACAAGCTGGTGGACGAGCTCATCGCCCATGACCTGCTGTCCGAGGTCAAACCGCACAAGCTGATGGTTCCGCGGGGTGACCGCACGCACACGGTGATCGAACCGCTGCTCACCGATCAATGGTTCGTCGCCATGGGTGAGTTGGCCCGTCGGGGGCTGGAGGCGGTGGACAACGGTGACCTCAAATTCGTCCCGGACAACTGGAGTCAGGTCTACCGGCAGTGGCTCACCAACATCCAGGACTGGTGCATCTCACGCCAGCTCTGGTGGGGCCACCGCGTTCCTGCCTGGTACGACGAGGAAGGCAACGTCTATGTGGCTCGTTCCCTGGAGGAAGCGCAGCAGGGGGCCGGTGCCGGCGCGGCACTGGTCCAGGACGAGGACGTGCTCGACACTTGGTTCTCTTCCGCCCTATGGCCCTTCTCCACCCTGGGCTGG
>DKBC01000181.1 GCA_002451065.1 Betaproteobacteria bacterium UBA6910 | reverse complement strand
ACAGCGATTCCCCGCCAGCCACCGCTCAGGTCGTGCTTCGAGGTGTGCGTGATCGGGCATCTCCGGGAAGAAAAGGATCCGTTTCGCTGCGCCCTCGCCCTCGCGCACCTTCCCGTCGCGAGCCGCATCCACGTCACTCACCTGGGGCGGGCCATGAGCGGCGAGATGGAGCGGATGGCTCGCGGCCTCATGGCCCGGGAGCGGCGCTACCGCTGGCTGGGAGAGATTCCCCATTGGCGCGCACGGCGCGTGCTGGCACGCAGCCGTCTGATGGTCGTGTCCTCGAGGATGGAGGGGGGCGCCAACGTCGTGTCCGAAGCCATCGCCAGCGGCGTGCCGGTGATCGCATCCCGGGTCCCGGGCAATCTGGGCATGCTGGGCGCGGATTACTCCGGGTATTTTCCGGTGGAAGACGAGCGATCCCTCGCCCGGCTGCTGACCCGTGCCGAGGGGGACCCGGCGTTCCTGCCCAAGCTCGGGGCCCAGTGCAAGGCGCGCCGCCCCCTGTTCACGGCGCGCCAGGAGAAGGCCGCGCTTGCCGCGATTCTGAAAGAGATTGCCTAGCGTCAGGCAAGCGGGGAGCCCACCGTCGCCACCGCGACCGTGATCAACCCGAGGACGAGGTTGGCGCCGACGAGCATGCGGATCTGGCCCAAGGCCGCGCCCGCGGCCTTCCACTCCTGTGCGGCAACGGACCGCCGCAGGCGGCGGTAGGGGACGAAGAAGACATGGAGGAAAATGGCCATCATCAGGATCCCGAGACCCAGCATGGCGTGCACATGGACCGGGACGGTGGCGATTCCCCCTAGGAGCCAGATGAGGTAGAACCCGCTCGCCAGAATCAGGGTCACGGAGATCCAGACCCAGGGAAAAAACCGCGCGAATGTCCCCTCCCAGAGCCGCAGCCGGGGCGGCGGATCGAGGAGTTGCGCGGCCGCCGGGCGCAGAGCCATATAGGCAAAAAACATTCCCCCGACCCATACCACCACCCCCAGCACGTGAAGAAAAATCGCAATCTTCATCGATTCGCTCCATGAACCATGCGCGCGGGACCCGGGCCGCGGATTTCGAGCACGGCCCTTACCGGCGCGAAGCTGCGGCGATGGCAGGGGGACGCCCCAAAGCGACGCAGGGCCGCCACGTGGGCTTCCGTGGGATAGCCCTTGTGGCGGTCAAAGCCATAGGCCGGATAGCGCTGGTGTAATTCCAGCATCAAGGCGTCCCGAGCAGTCTTGGCGAGGATCGATGCCGCGGAAATCTCGGGAACCGTGGCATCCCCCCGCACCACGGCGCGCGCAGGCACGGCCAGCGCCGGACAACGGTCTCCGTCCACCAGAACCTCATCAGCCGGGATGGCAAGTCCTTCGATGGCGCGCCTCATGGCCAGCAGGGAGGCCTGAAGAATGTTGAGGCGGTCGATTTCCTCCGCCGAGACCTCCGCCACGGCCCAGGCTCGGGCGTGACTCCTGATCGCATGGGCAAGCTTCTCCCGGGTTCCCGGGCTGAGTTTCTTGGAATCGGCCAAGCCCGTGATGGGACGCGCGGGATCCAGAATCACGGCCGCCGCCACTACCGGCCCCGCCAGGGGCCCCCTGCCCGCTTCGTCGACGCCGCATAGGAGGTTCATGGCTCTATCGCGGGCGCCAGGTAAGGGAGCACCGCCAGAGCCGCCGTTTCAGCGGTGTCCTGGCGCAATTCCCGGTGGATCTCCGCGAATCGCTCTTCGAGCCGGCGGCGGAGATCCTCGTCGGACAACAAGGCCACCACCGCATCCGCCAGATTGTCCGGCGTGGCGGCTTCCTGGAGGAACTCGGGCGCGATCAGTTCGCCGGCCAGGATGTTGGGAAGGCCCACCCACGGGGTAAAGGCCCGCAGGCGCGAGATCCACCAGGTCAGCACCGGCATCCGGTAGGCAATGACCACCGGCCGCTTGAGCAGCGCCGCCTCAAGGGTTGCCGTGCCGGACGCGGCAAGCACCACGTTGGCTGCCGTCATCGCCTCCAGGGCGTGGCCGAAGAGGAGCGTCACCGGCAGTTCCGTTGCGGCGTTGCGATGCAGCGCCAGTTCAAACTGGGCGCGGGTCTCGCGGGTCACCAAGGGCACCAGGAAATGGGCCCGGGGAACGCGCTCGGCCAGCAGGCGCATGGCGCCGACGAAGGCGTCCCCTAAATGATGGAGTTCCGCCCTGCGGCTGCCGGGAAGGACCGCGATGACCGTCGCTTCCTGGGACAGGCGCATCTGCTCCCGGACCGCGTCCCGGTCCGGCTGCTCCGGAATCAGGTCGGCGAGGGGGTGGCCGACATAGGTCACCGGAACCCCCTGGGCTTCATAGAGAGGCGGCTCGAAGGGAAAGATGGCCAGCAATCTCAGGGCCGCGCGCTTGACCTTCTTGATGCGGCCGCGGCCCCAGGCCCAGACTGCGGGCCCCACAAACTGCAGCGTGGGGATCCCCGCGGCGCGCAGGCGCCTTTCGACCTCCAGGTTGAAGTCGGGAGCGTCGACGCCGATGTAAATGTCAGGCGGTTCCGCCAGCAGGCGGCGCGTAATCTCCCGCCGAATGGCGAGGATTTCCCAGAGGTGACCCAGAACTTCGACCACGCCACGAACCGCCAGCTTTTCCATCGGATACCAGGAATCAAGGCCGGCGGCCTGCATGCGCGCGCCGCCGATGCCGAAGAATTCCGCGTCGGGCAGGTGGCGCCGCAACCCCTTCACCAATTGGCTTCCAATGACATCGCCGGAAGGTTCGGCGGCCACCATCGCGATGCGCGGCCCCAGAGGGCGCGCCGCTGGCTCCAGGGGCATCGCTAGCGGATGATGCCGCGCTGGGATAGGCCGAGAAACTCGACCACCTGGGTGACCTCGGGCGAATCCGCCGCCTGCTTCGCCAGGGCTTCGCGCGCCTCCTCCAGCGTCAGGCCGGAGCGGTAGAGAGTCTTGTACGCGCGGCGGATCCGGGTGATGGTTTCCGGCGAGAATCCGCGCCGCTTGAGGCCCTCCGCGTTGATTCCGTGCGGCTGGGCAAAGTTGCCCGACGCCCGGACGAACGGGGGAATGTCCTTGGGCACCATGCTTCCGCCGGCGGTCATCGCGTGGGCCCCGATCCGGCAATACTGGTGAATCGCGGTAAATCCGCCAAGGATTGCGAAGTCCCCGATATAGACATGCCCGCCAAGGGTGGCCGCATTCGCAAAAATCGTGTGGTTTCCCACCTCGCAGTCGTGAGCCACGTGGGCGTAGGCCATGAACAGGTTGTCGTTCCCAATGCGGGTCACGCCCGTGCCCTGAACTGTTCCGATGTTGAGGGTGCAGAACTCGCGGACGATATTGCCCTCACCCAATTCCAGGCGGGTCGGCTCACCCTTGTATTTTTTGTCCTGGGGACCCTCTCCCACCGAGGAGAACTGGTAAATGCGATTGTTACGGCCGATACGGGTGTGGCCTGTGACCACCGCATGGGAACCGATCCAGCATCCCTCCCCGATCTCCACGTCGGGACCGACGACCGCAAAAGGCCCGATCTCCACGCCCGGCGCGATCTTCGCACGCGGGTCAATAATTGCCGTCGGGTGGATCATTCCTTGCCCCGCCGCACGGCGAGTATTGTCGCCTCCGCCGCCAGCTGGCCATCTACCTCGGCGCGGCAGGCATATTTCCACAAACCCTTCATGAAACGTTCGAGGCGCGCCTTCAGCACCAGCTGGTCCCCGGGGATTACCGGCCGCTTGAACCGCGCATTGTCGATCCCGACGAGATAATAGAGATGATCTTCGCTGACCTTTTGCTCCTTGCTCTTGAAGGAAAGCACCGCCGCCGCCTGGGCCAGGGCTTCCAGAATCAGCACCCCCGGCATCACCGGATGGCCCGGAAAGTGGCCCTCAAAAAAGGGCTCGTTGATGGTCACGTTCTTGATCGCCACGATTTCCTCGTCCGGCGTGTACGAAAGCACCCGGTCCACCAGCAGGAACGGATAGCGGTGGGGCAGATACTCCTGGATGTCCTCGATGCTCAGCATGCTCGTGCTCACGGCTTGATCCTTTGCTGCTCGGCGAGCTGTTTCTCCAGGTGGCGGACTCGCTCCGCGAGGCGCTCGATGTTCCTCAGCTGGACGGTCATCTTCAGCCACTCCCGGTGGGGAAGCAGCGGATAAATAGACGTGTACTGCCCGGCCTTGGTAACACTGCTGGGCACCGCGGTGGCCCCCGAGATGATCACGCGGTCCGCGATTTCCAGATGTCCGCCGATCACCGCCGCACCGCCGATCATGCAATGGCGCCCGATGACGGTGCTGCCGGCAATGCCGACACAGCCCGCGATTCCCGTGTGAGCGCCGATCCGGCAGTTGTGACCAATCTGGATCTGATTGTCGAGCTTGACGCCCTCCTCGATGACCGTGTCGTCCAGGGCGCCCCGGTCGATGGTGGTGTTCGCGCCAATGTCCACGTCGTCGCCGATCATCACCCGCCCGATCTGGGGAATCTTGAGCCAGCGCCCGTCCTCGGGAGCGTAACCGAATCCGTCGGCGCCGATCACCACGCCCGAATGCATCACCACCCGGTCGCCGATCACGCAGTCGTGATAGACGGTCACCCGGGGGTACAGTCTGCAATCGCGCCCGATGTTGACGTTCTCGCCGATGTAGCAGCCCTCCGCGATCAGGGTGCCGTCTCCGATGCGGGCTCCGGGCCCGATCCAGGCAAGGGCGCCGATGCGGGCCCCGGGGGCAATCACCGCCCCCGGTTCCACGACCGCGTCCGGGTGAATCCCCGGGACCAAGGATTCCGGAGGATTGAGCAGCGCCGACACCTTGGCGAAGTAAGCGTAGGGGTCGCGGGTCACGATCGCGGCTGTTTTCGCCTCGGCTTGCAGTTCGGGGGGGACGATCACCGCGCCGGCCCGGGTGTGGGCAAGCTGGCGGCGAAACGCCGCCCTTGACACAAATCCGATTTCGTCGCGCCGGGCCCGGGGCAACGGGGCCACCTGAGTGATTTCCACGGCCGGGTCTCCCAACAGCTCGCCGCCCAGCCGAGCAACTATCTCTCCGAGTCGCAGCCCCGACCCGCGACTCATGGTCGAGGCATTCCCAGGTTTCTCGTGCCCCCGGGAATCGTGCTCGACGGGGACCCTGCTGGCATTACTTAGATTCCGCGGCCAGGGCCTTAAGCACCTTTTCCGTGATGTCGATCCGGGTGCTCACGAATACTGCTTCCTGCAGGATCAGGTCAAACTTTTCCTGCTCGGCGATGGTCCGGATCACCTTGTTGGCCCGCTCCAGCACGCCCGCCAACTCCTCGTTGCGCCGGAGGTTGAGGTCTTCCCGGAACTCCCTCTGCTTGCGCTGGAACTCCCGGGTTAATTCCCCCAATTCCCGTTCCTTTTTTTTTCGATCCGACTCGGGAAGGGTCATGGTTTCCTTTTCCAATTGGCCCTGAAGATCCTTGATCTCCTTGTCCATCTTTTGCAGTTCCTGGTCCCGGGGTTGGAATTCCTTCTCCAGTTTCTTCTGGGCTTTCACTGCGGGAGCGGCCTCACGCAGCACCCGCTCGGTATTCACGAACCCGATCTTGAGGCTCTCCGCCGCGTCCGCAGCGGAAAGCGTTCCCGCCGCGGACAGAAATGCGACCAGGCAAAACGCGCCCAGCTTCGCGAAATGATGACGGAACACCAGAGAAAAATTCCGCTGCACGTATCTCTCCCGACGACTCAAAATGTTGACCCTACCTGAAACTGGAACGACTGCGTCTTGTCCTGGTCGCTCGGGTTAAGGGCTTTGGCGAAAGCAAACTTGAGAGGGCCGAACGGGCTTATCCAGAACGCCGACAAACCAGCCGAAAAACGGAAGGATTGATCGTTATCCAGCACGACGGTCCCATCTGACGTGTTGTTCCGGACCGCGCCCGCGTCGAAAAACACCCCCATACGAGTGCTCTTGTCCCCGCGCAGACCCGGAACCGGAAACAGCAGTTCCACGTTGGCGATGTAACGTTCGTTGCCTCCCAATGCATCGCCGAATACGTCTTTCGGGCCGATAGTGCCGGCCTCGTACCCGCGCACGGATGCGATGCCTCCCGCGTAAAAGTTCTTGAAAAAGGGCAGCGGCTTACCGCTGTAGCCGTCCCCGTATCCGATTTCCCCGTTTAGAAACAGGACGAAATCCCGAGTAAATGGATAATACCATTGAAGCTGATAGCTAAGCTTGTAGAAGGTGAGGTCAAAACCCGGGAGCCCGACCTCGCTGGAAGCCCGTTGAAACGTCCCGCTGGTCGGGTATATCACGCTGTCGCGGCGATCCCTGGACCAGCTGACGGTCGCCGGCAGGCTGTCGGTGCGCTCACCGAACTCTCTCACGAACTCCTGGTATCTCAGGGGGCTGGCCAAATTGACCGAGATGTCGGTGCGCTCGTAACCCAGTCCGAAAAAGATCGTGTCATCGTCCGACAGGGGGACACCGAGTCGCCCCGCGGCCCCCAGGGTCGAGGTGCTGTACGGGGCGACCGCGGTCGTGTCGGAATCGACATCCCGCTTGAAGATGTCAAAGCCGGCGCTGACGCCGTCGGGAGTCCAATAGGGCTTTGTGAAGGAAAGCGAATACACGGTGTTTATGTCGCCGGTGTTGACCTGCAAAGAAACAAAGTTGCCGGTTCCGAGAAAATTGGCCTGGCTGACGGACCCGGTCAGCACCAAGCCTTCCGTCGAGGAAAAACCCGCCCCCAGCAGGATTGCGCCCGTCGGCTTCTCGGTGACCGTCATGTTTACGTCCACCTGATCGGTCGTGCCGGGAGCGGCCGGCGTTTCGACCGTGACGTCCTTGAAATAGCCAAGCCTGTCCACGCGCTGCTTGGAGCGAGTGATCTTCTCCGCGGAATACCAAGCTCCCTCCATCTGGCGGAATTCGCGCCTGATGACCTCGTCCTGGGTGCGGGAGTTGCCGGCGATGTTGACACGCCGCACGTAAACCCGCCGCCCGGGATCGATGAGCAGGGTAAACGCCACCTGCTGCTGGTCGCGGTCGAGTTCAGGTACCGCGTTGACGTTGGCGAAGGCGTAACCGTCGTTGCCAAGCCGGTCGCTGATCAGCTTGGTGCTCTCGGTGAGCTTTTCCCGCGAAAAGGTGTCCCCTGGCTTCAGCTTGATGAGGGGACGTAGTTCCGACTCCGGCACCAGCAGCTCGCCCGCCAGCTTGATGTCGCTCACGGTGTACTTAGGACCCTCCGTGATCGCCACGGTAATGTAAATGTCCCGCTTGTCCGGCGTGATGGAAACCTGGGTGGAATCGATATTGAACTCGAGGTAACCCTGGTTCAGGTAGAACGAGCGTAGGGACTCCAGATCTCCGGCCAGTTTTTGCTTTGAATACTGGTCGTTTTTGGTGTACCAGGTGAACCATCCCGGAGTGGTGAGCACAAACAGGTCCAGAAGGTCGTCCTCGTCGAAAGCCCGGTTGCCCACGACGTTGATCTGGCGGATCTTTGCCACGTCACCCTCGGAGATGGTGAAACTGAGCGCAACCCGGTTCCGGTCGAGGGGGGTAATCGTGGTCGTCACGCTCGCCGCATAGCGCCCCCTCCCGAGATACTGCCGCTTGAGCTCCTGCTCGGCCTTGTCCACCAGCGATTTGTCCAGGATCCTCCCCTCGGCGAGTCCCGTGCTCTTAAGGGCGTTCTTGAGCTGGTCAGGCTCGAACTCCTTGGCGCCCACGATATCGATCTGGGAGATGGCGGGGCGTTCCTCCAGGATCACGAGAAGAACGCCGTCCTCGGCCTCCAGCCGGACATCCTTAAAGAAGCCCGTCGCAAACAGCGCCTTGATGGCCTGGGTGGCCCGGGCCTCGTCCAAGGTGTCGCCCACTTTGACGGGGAGGTAACTGAATACCGTCCCCGCCTCGGTGCGCTGGATGCCCTCGACGCGAATGTCGCGCACCACGAAGGGCTCCATGGCCGAGGCAGATGCTGCAAGCAGCGCCACGGCGGCTGCAACGGCCCTTCCTAACATTGGTTGTTCAGCCGGAAATAAGTCGATTGATATCGTTAAAAATGGCAAAGGCCATCAGAGTGAGCAGCAGGGCAATGCCGACCTGCTGCCCGATTTCCATGGCCTTTTCCGAGAGCGGGCTTCCTTTTGCCAACTCGATCATATAATACATCAGGTGCCCCCCATCCAATAAGGGGATCGGAAGCAGGTTGAGCACCCCCAGGCTGATGCTGATGGAGGCCAGGAAGATCACGTAGTAAACCCACCCCAGCTGGGCCGACTGCCCCGCATAGTCGGCGATGGTGATGGGGCCGCTCACGTTCTTCCAGGAAACCTCGCCAATAACCATCTTGCCCAATACTTGGAACGTGAAGATCGAAGTTTCCCAGGTCTTACGAAGCGCCTGGGAAAACGCCTCCCCGGGGCCGTAGCGCACGTGGGTGACCAGGCGCTCGAGGGCGCCCCGATCGAGTTGCGGCGCGACGCCGATCCTTCCCACTTTGTCCGGCCCCTCCCCCCCGGCCTCGGGCATGACCGTGAGCACCAGCACCCGGCCCTCGCGGCGGACTTCCAGCAGCAGATCGCGCCCCGGGGCCGCGCGCACCGCCGTCACCACTTCGTCCCACTGCGACACCGGGCGGTTCTCGATGGCGACGATCTCGTCTCCCGCGCGCAGCCCTGAGCGGGCTCCGGGTCCGCCGTCCAGCACCTTTCCCACCACAGGCTTCACCGCCGGCTGAAACGGCACCAGTCCTAGCCGTCGCACGAAGTCTCCGTCCAGCTCCTCGGAATCCAGTCGGGACAGGTCCAGACTGCGCCATACCAGGGTCCCGGCCGCGCCTTCTACCTCGAGGCGCACCGCGTCGCGATGGACGGCCCGCTTGAGAAGCACCCAGCGCAGATCGTTCCAGGTTGCCACGGCCTCGTCATCCACTCGACGGATGAGCTCCCCTTGGCGGAAGCCTGCGGCAGCGGCTGGCGAATCGGGGGGGACCGGCCCAAGCTCGGGCTTGATCCCGGGCAGTCCGTGAATGAAGAGCGCCCAGTAGAGCAGAATGGCCAGCAGAAAGTTGGCCATCGGCCCCGCGGCAACGATGGCAAATCGCCTGCCCACGGTCTGGCGATTGAAGGCCCGGTGCGATTCCTCCTTTGCCACCTCGCCTTCCCTTTCGTCCAGCATCTTGACATAGCCGCCCAGAGGAAACGCCGCCAGCGCCCACTCGGTCTGGTCGGGGCCCAGCCGTTTAGTCAGGAGCGGCCTGCCGAAACCCACAGAAAAGCGCAGGACCTTGACCCCGCACCAGCGGGCCACGGCGTAATGCCCCAATTCGTGGAACACGATCAGGATCCCTAGGGCAAGGACAAACGAGGCGATGGTAAAGATCAGTTCCATTTCAGCTTCGCGGCTCTATCTTGGAACACGGAGCCCCCCGGGCGTTAAGCATCACGCCAAGCACGCCAGGGATTCCGCGGACACCGCACGCGCCCTCCGGTCCGCATCCATTATGTCCTCCAAGGTGGCCGCGGCGCCGTCCGCCACCCCTTCCAAAGCCTGCAGAATGACCGAAGGGATAGCCGTGAAAGGAATCTTATGCTCGAGAAACGCCGCCACCGCCACCTCATTCGCGGCATTCAGCACGGCCGGCGCGATGCCCCCGGCCCGCAGCGCCTCGTAAGCAAGCGAAAGGCAGGGGAAACGCGCGAGATCAGGACTTCGGAAATGTAACGCACCGATCTTGAGCAGGTCCAAGGGCTCCACACCGGATTCGATGCGGTCCGGATATCCCAGCGCGTACGCAATGGGGGTGCGCATGTCCGGATTGCCGAGCTGCGCCAGCACCGAGCCATCTACATACTCCACCAGGGAATGCACGACACTTTGGGGATGAACCACCACATGAATCTGCTCCGGGCGCGCCCGGAACAGCCAGTGGGCCTCGATGACTTCGAGGCCCTTGTTCATGAGAGTGGCCGAGTCCACGGAAATCTTGCGGCCCATGACCCAGTTGGGATGGGCACATGCCTGCTCCGGTGTTACCGCCTCCAGCTCCTCCCGGGAGGCGTTGCCAAATGGCCCGCCGGAGGCCGTGAGGAGGATCCGCCGAATCCCGGCGTTCGCCAGTTCCCCGCGAAAGCCGGACGGAAGCACCTGGAAAACCGCGTTATGCTCGCTGTCGATGGGCAGCAGTTCCGCACCGTGGCGCGCCACCGCATCCATGAATATGCGGCCGGCCATCACCAGGGATTCCTTGTTGGCGAGCAACACCCTTTTACCGGCGCATGCGGCGGCCAGAGTGGGCCTCAGGCCCGCGGCTCCGACGATTGCTGCCATCACGGTAGAGACCCCGGGGTCGGCGGCAACCTGTTCCATTGCCTCCATCCCCACCGAGACCTCGGTAGGGATCCCCTCGCCTGCCAGCCGCTGCCGGAGCGCCCGCGCGGCGGCTTCGTCCAGCATGACGGCGTGCGCCGGCCGAAATGCCCGACACTGCTGAAACAAGCGGTCCACCTGACAATTCGCGGTCAGGGCAAATACCTCGAATCGTTCGCGATGGCGGGCCACTACGTCGAGGGTGTTCACACCGATGCTACCGGTTGAACCGAGGATCGTCAGGCGCTGGGGTGAGGCCATGCCGGTTCAGGATAGAAGCGTCGCCAAGGCAGCGATGGGAAGCGTGGAGGTGAGCGCGTCGATGCGGTCGAGTATACCACCGTGTCCGGGGAGGACTGATCCGCTATCCTTGACGCCCGCTTCGCGCTTCATCGCGGATTCGAACAGGTCACCCAGCACCCCGAAAGCCGCCAACACCAGCAGGAAGCCGGCGAAACCGGCGAGGCGTAAGGGATCTGAATGCCCAAAACCCCAATGCCCCCAGGCGATTCCAAAGAGCGCCACCGCCAGCAGCGCCCCTGCGACGCCTTCCCACGTCTTGCCCGGGGATACGCTGGGCGCCAGCTTGTGGCGTCCGAATCGGCGCCCCACAAAGAATGCCGCGGTATCGGAAATCCAGACGGTCGCCATGAACCCGAGCAACAGCCAGGGATCTGTGGCCCGGATCTGGAACATGGCGGCGATCGCCGGTAGCAGCACGATCCAGCCTGCCAACCAGCTTTGGAATCCCGGCGCAAAGCGAATTCTGCGGGCGAGGGACAAGGGCGCGATCACAACCCAAAACGCCAAAGACAGCCAGTACCCGGCCTGGACCAGCCAGCCCAACCCCGCCTCGTGCCAAGCCGCCCAGAGCAGCGCGCAGCCGGCGGCTGTGCTGGCAAGGGCGTAGAGAACGGCGCCCTGCCCGCGAAGCTGGGCGAGACGCGCCCATTCCCAGGCACCCCCGAAAGTCGCAAGTGCCAGCAGTGTGCCCCATCCCAGCGGGGGCAGCCGGAACAGCGCCGCGAGGAAAAGCACCAGGAGCAGTACCGCGGTGGCAATGCGCTTGCCAAGCATGGATGGGCTCCGTGCCGGGGCACCGCCGGTAGTTCGCGCCATTCGTCAGGCGCTTGCCGCCTTGGTCGGCTCCCCGGTCTGGATCAGGAGTTGGTCGCTGGTGCGCCCGAATCGGCGCTCCCGCTGACGGTAGGATTCGATGGCCTGCTGCAATGCCTTGCCATCGAAGTCCGGCCAGAGCGTGTCGGTGAAATACAGCTCGGTATAGGCAAGCTGCCAGAGGAGGAAATTGCTGACGCGCCGCTCCCCCCCGGTACGGATAAACAGGTCGGGCTCGGGCGCGTATTGCATGCTCAGGTAGGGGCTCAAATCATTCTCCGTGAAACCCGTGACGACGAGTTCCGGTCGTTCTTCCAACATGTGGTTAGCGGCTTGGAGAATATCCCAGCGGCCCCCGTAGTTGGCGGCAATCGTCAGGCAAAGGCGGTCGTTGCCCGCCGTGCGCGCCTCGGCGTCGCCGATGAGTTCCTGCAGCCGCGGCTCGAAGCGGGAGCGGTCGCCGATTATCCGCAGCCGGATACCATTATCGTCGAGCCGCGCGACCTCCTGCTCCAGCGCCCTGGCAAACAGTTGCATCAGGAACGAGACCTCGTCCGGGGGCCGCCGCCAGTTCTCGCTGGAAAACGCGAACAGCGTCAGGAACTGGACCCCGAGGGAGGCGCAACTCTTGACGACCTCGCGCACCGTTTCGACCCCCCGCTTGTGGCCCGCGACGCGGGGCAGAAAACGGCTCTTCGCCCAGCGGCCGTTGCCGTCCATGATGATGGCAATGTGGCGGGGGACGGCCCCCGTCTCCGGAATGGTCAGGGTGGAACTTGGCTTATCCTGCATCAGACCGCCATCAGCTCTGCTTCCTTAGCGTGCAGCATCTTGTCGATCTCGGCGATAAAGCGGTCGGTGAGTTTCTGGATGTCGTCCTGGGCCCGGCGCTCGTCGTCTTCGGAGATTTTCTTTTCCTTGAGCAATTCCTTTAGATGATGGATTCCGTCGCGGCGGACGTTGCGTACCGCGACCCGGGCGTTTTCCGCCTCGTGCTTCACCACCTTGGCAAGTTCCTTGCGCCGCTCCTCCGTTAGCGGGGGCATGGGCACCCGGATGATGTCGCCCGCGGTGGCGGGATTGACCCCCAAGTCGGAATCCCGGATGGACTTTTCGATTACCTGCACCATCTTCTTGTCCCAAGGCTGGACCGTGATGGTGCGCGCGTCGGCGAGACCCACGTTGGCGACCTGGGAAATCGGCATCTCGCTTCCGTAGTAGTCCACTTTGAGGTGGTCCAGCAGTCCGGCATGGGCGCGCCCGGTGCGCACGTGGGAGAACTCCACCTTGAGGCTCTCCAGGGTCTTGTGCATCTTGTGCTCTGCGGTCTTCTTGACGTCGTTGATCATGGACGCTGGGCTCCAGCCAAAATTTCAAAAATTTTATCTTTTGTTCAATGGCTTGTCCACGATCCCGCCGCTTCAGGCGTGAACCAGGGTGCCTTCGTCCTCCCCCATCACCACGCGCCTGAGGGCAGAAGGCTTAAATATGCTGAAAACGTTGATGGGGAGCTTCTGATCCCGGCAAAGGGTCAGGGCGGTGGCGTCCATCACCTTTAGGTTCTTGACGATGGCCTCGTCGAAGCTGAGCCGCTTGTAGCGCATCGCGTCCGGATGGGTCTTGGGATCCTCCGTGTAAACGCCGTCCACCTTGGTCGCCTTGAGGACAATCTGGACATTCATTTCCATTCCCCGTAGCGCAGCGGCCGTGTCCGTAGTGAAAAAAGGGTTTCCGGTCCCGGCGGCGAAAATCACGATCTTGCCCTCCTCCAGGTAGCGGATGGCCTTGCCTCGAATATAGGGCTCGGCTACCTGCTCGATGGTAAGCGCCGATTGCACCCGGCTAGGAAGGCCCACGCCGCGCATGGCGTCTTGCAGCGCCAGGGCGTTCATCACCGTTGCCAGCATGCCCATGTAGTCGGCGGTGGCGCGATCCATCCCTGCCGCCCCGGGAGCGATGCCGCGGAAAATATTGCCGCCGCCGATGACCACGGCCACCTGAACTCCCAGGGCCACCACCTCCTTGATCTCGGCGACAATGCGCTCGATGGTGGCGCGGTCGATGCCGTAACTGCCCTCCCCCATGAGGGCTTCCCCCGACAGCTTGAGCAGAATGCGGCGGTAGGCGGGCTGAGCCATGGACTAGGGCTGGAACATCCCCGTCAGGCCTGCTTGACCTGGGCCATCACCTCGGCTGCGAAGTCGGTCAATCTTTTCTCCAGGCCCTCGCCGACGACGTACAGACGGAAGGATGCCACGGACGCGTTCCTGGATTTGAGCACCTGCTCAACCGTCTGCTTGTCATCCTTGACGAAGGGCTGTCCCAGTAGCGTGACCTCCTTGAGGTATTTCTGGACACTGCCTTCCACCATCTTCTCTAGGATGTTGGCGGGCTTGCCCGATTCCGCCGCCTTCTGGGCTGCGATGGAGCGTTCCTTCTCGATCAGGTCCCCCGGCACCTCTTCCTTGGAGAGCGCCACCGGCTTGGCAGCCGCAACGTGCATGGCGATATCCCTGCCTAGGGCGTCGTCGCCGTCCACCAGATCCACCAGCGCCCCGATCTTGGCGCCGCCATGGACGTATCCGGACACCTTGCCGGTGGCCTGGATGCGGGCAAAACGGCGGATCGACATGTTCTCGCCGATTCTCCCCACCAGGGCCTGGCGCGTTTGTTCGACCGTGCTAGCGCCGAGAGGCAAACCCGACAGCGCCCCCACGTCGGCCGGATCGCGGTTGGCCACGAGCTCCGCCAAGGCGCGCACAAAGGCAATGAAATCGTCATTCTTGGCGACAAAATCCGTTTCGCAGTTGACTTCGACCATGGCGGCAAGCTTGCCGTCCCCGGAGATGTACTGCCCGACGAGGCCCTCGGCCGCAACCCGGGATGCCGCCCTGGATGCCTTGCTTCCGAGCTTGACCCGCAGGATCTCCTCGGCTTTCGCCATGTCCCCGCCGGCCTCGGTCAGCGCCCTTTTGCATTCCATCATCGGCGCGTCGGTCTTGTCGCGCAGTTCCTTGACCATGCTTGCGGTGATTTCCGCCATGCTTGACTCCACTTCTACATTGGCCCCGGCATGCCCGGGGGAGGTTTATTCAACAAAAAGGGGGCTGCCGCCCCCTTTCTTGCAACCGGTAACTCAGGCCGCCGGGCTGTTCTCGGGGGCTTCCTCCACCTCGACGAATTCGTCACTGACGATTTCCCGCACAATCTGGCTGCGGCCCTCGAGAATCGCGTCAGCCACCCCCCGGGCGTAGAGGCGGATGGCTCGGCTCGAATCGTCGTTTCCGGGAATCACGTAGCTTGCTCCGTCCGGGGAATGATTGGTGTCCACCACCGCAACTACCGGGACGTTCAGCTTCTTGGCCTCCTCCACAGCAATCTTGTGATAGCCGACGTCGATCACGAACAGGGCATCCGGCAGGCTGGTCATGTCCTTGATCCCGCCCAGGCTGCGCTTAAGCTTCTCCAATTCGCGGGTCAGCTGCAGGGCTTCCTTCTTGGAGAGCTTGTCCATGGAACCGTCCTGCACCATGGCATCGAGGTCGTTGAGGCGCTTGAGAGACTGCTTGACGGTCTTGAAATTGGTCAGCATGCCGCCCAGCCAGCGGTAATCCACATATGGCGCGCCCGCCCGCTGGGCCTCCTCGCGAATGATCTCGCGGGCCTGGCGCTTGGTGCCCACGAACATCACGGTGCCCTTGTTGGAAGTCAGCTGGCGCACGAACTTGAGCGCCTCCTGGTACATGGCCAGGGACTTCTCGAGGTTGATGATGTGAATCTTGTTGCGATGCCCGAAGATATAGGGGGCCATCTTGGGATGCCAAAAACGGGTCTGGTGTCCGAAGTGGACGCCCGCCTCCAGCATCTGGCGCATGGTTACAGACATGTATTCTCCTTCAGGGTTTGGCCTCCACCCGCCCAAACTCACCCTTGCGGGCACCCTCGAAGCGGCGGGTGTGCGTATTTCGTGGGAAGAGCCCCAGCGAGCCGGAGATTATATCAGCCTTCCCCACCGTCCCTCAACCGAGGGGCAGCGAGCTTCCCGGGCAAGACCGGCGAATTGCCCGGGGGCCGGTGATCCACTATTCTAGCGGTCCCGCCGCCGACTCAGCCCTCGATCGACCGTTGCTCCATGTCTGTTCACATCAAGACACCCGATGAAATCGCGAAGATGCGGGTGGCAGGACGCCTCGCGGCCGCGGTTCTGGATTTCATCGCGCCCCACGTTAGGCCCGGAATCACGACGGGAGAACTGGACCGCCTGTGCCATGAATACATGGTGCATGAGCAGAATACAGTGCCCGCGCCCCTCAATTATGCTCCGCCCGGCTATTCCCCCTATCCTAAATCCATCTGCACCTCGGTGAATCATCAGGTCTGCCACGGAGTACCGGGGGATCGCAGGCTCAAGAACGGAGACATACTCAATATCGACGTTACCGTGATCAAGGACGGCTTCCACGGCGACACCAGCCGCATGTTTTATGTCGGGGATCCCTCCATCCAAGCCCGGCGCCTGTGTGAGATCACCCATGAATGCATGTGGTTGGGCATCGCGCAGATTCGTGCCGGCAACCGGTTGGGAGACATAGGGCACGCCATCCAGAACCATGCGGAGAAGCACGGCTTCAGCGTGGTGAGGGAATTCTGCGGCCACGGGATCGGAAGGAAGTTTCACGAGGATCCCCAGGTCCTGCATTACGGCCGGGCCGGCCACGGCATGGTGCTGGAGCCGGGGATGATTTTCACCGTCGAACCCATGATCAACGCCGGAAAAGCGGCCATCCGCCAGCTGGCGGATGGTTGGACCATTGTCACCAAGGATCACGCCCTGTCCGCTCAGTGGGAGCACACCGTCCTCGTGACCGAGAACGGCTACGAGGTGCTGACGTTGTCCGCCGGCGCCCCTGCCAAGCCCGCTCTAGCTGCCTGACCATGGCCACCCAGGCCATCCCACCCGAAATTCCGTCGCTCCCGCCGTTCGAAGTAGCCGTCGGCAAACGGCTGCTGGCTGATGCCCGGGCGCGCCTGCGCGGAGACTGGGAAGCGCGGCACTCCGCCCCACAGTCGGTGCGGCAGCACGCCCGCATGGTGGACGGCTTGCTGCAATTCGTGTGGCGGGAACTGCGCCTGCCCGACACCGTGGCCTTGGTTGCCGTGGGCGGATACGGCCGCGGCCAGCTTTTTCCCTATTCCGATGTGGATATTCTGATCCTGCTTCCCCAGGATCCGCACACGGCATTGC
Source organism: Betaproteobacteria bacterium UBA6910 (assembly GCA_002451065.1). GTDB lineage: Bacteria > Pseudomonadota > Gammaproteobacteria > Burkholderiales > UBA6910 > UBA6910. The sequence goes on along the minus strand of DKBC01000181.1, from coordinate 4,412 downwards.
AGGAAAAACTGGAGTCCCTGGTTGGAACTCTCTGGGACATCGGACTCGATGTCGGGCACGGCGTGCGCACCATCGCGCAATGTCTGGAAGAAGCGGCTAAGGACGCCACGGTGCAAACCAATTTGCTCGAAGCCCGCTTGGTCGCGGGCGACGGGGCTCTGTTCCAGCGTTTCGTTGAACGCTTCCGGGCGGCCCTGGATTCGCCAGCCTTCTGCCGCTCGAAGGTGTTGGAGCAGCAGCAGCGCCATTTCCGGCAGCAGGACGTGGCATACAATCTGGAGCCCAACATCAAGGATAGTCCCGGGGGCCTGCGGGACCTGCAGACCGTGCTCTGGATCACTCTCGGTGCCGGGCTTGGGGGGACTTGGGACGATCTGGCCCGCCAGGGCTTGCTTACGTCCCAGGAGGCCAAGCGCATTCGCCGCCACGAGGCGTTCCTACATGACCTGCGGGTTCGGCTGCACTACCGGGCGGGACGGCGCGAAGACCGGCTCCTGTTCGACCACCAGGCAGCCCTGGCTGACGAACTCGGGCTGCGGGGGCGAGGTGCGCGGCGGGCGAGCGAAATGCTCATGCAGCGCTATTACCAGACCACGAAGACCGTGGCGCAGCTCAATGCTTTGCTGCTGCAGAATCTGCAGGCCCGGATCGTTCCCCAGGAGAGTCCCGCGCCAATTTATCTCAACCAGCGCTTCCGCCGCCGCGGGTCGCTGCTCGAGGCACGCAACGAGAACCTGTTCGAGCGCCATCCTTTCGCCATTCTCGAGGCGTTCCTGATGCTGCAGCTGCACCCGGAGATCACGGGTTTCGAGGCCCAAACCATCCGCTCCCTGTGGCGCGCCAGCCATCACATCGACGCGGCGTTCAGGGCGGAACCTCATCACCACCAGCTCTTTCTGGACATCATGCGCCAGCCTCGAGGACAGACCCATGTATTGCGGCGCATGAACCTCTACGGCATCTTGGGGCGCTATATCCCCGCCTTCGGGCGCATCGTGGGGCAGATGCAGCATGATCTCTACCACGTCTACCCGGTGGACGAGCACATTCTCATGGTGGTACGGAACATTCGCCGCTTTGCGGCGCCGGAATTCGCCCACGAGTACCCCCTGTGCTCGCGCCTGATGAGCGACTTTGACCGGCCAGAAGTTCTTTACCTGGCGGCGCTGTTCCATGACATCGCCAAGGGGCGCGGCGGCGACCATTCGGAGCTGGGGGCAGCGGAAGCCCGGCGCTTTTGCCGGGAACACGAAATTGCGTCGGAAGATGGTGACCTGGTGGCTTGGCTGGTGCAGCATCACCTGGTCATGTCGGCTACGGCCCAGAAGCAGGACCTCAGCGATCCGCCGGTGATCGAGGCCTTTGGCCGCCTGGTCGCGACGGATCGCCGGCTGGTGGCGCTCTACCTGCTCACGGTGGCCGACATCCGCGGCACCAGCCCCAAGGTTTGGAACGCCTGGAAAGGCAAGCTCCTGGAGGATCTGTTCTGGGCCACCCGGCAGCAGTTGGCGGGCACCCCGGTCACCGCCACCAGCAGCATCCAGGCTCGCCAGGACGAAGCGATCAGGATCGTCCAGCTTTACGCCATCCCCCGGGGCGCCCAGGAGAAGCTCTGGTCCCAGCTCGACACCGTGTATTTCCTGCGCCACGATGCCAGCGAAATTGCCTGGCACAGCCGCCTCCTGAACTACCGCGTGGAAAGTGCGAAACCGGTGGTCAAGGCGCGCCTCAGCCCGGTGGGCGAGGGCTTGCAGGTCATGATCTATACTCCGGACCAGCCGGAGCTGTTCGCGCGCATCTGCTGCTTCTTCGAGCGCACCCAGTTCGACATCGTGGAGGCCAAGATCCACACGACGCGTCACGGCTACGCCCTGGACACTTTTCAGGTGATGGGTCCCGACCACAACGCGGCCCATTACCGGGACGTCATGAGCTTCGTGGAATACGAGCTGGGCGAGCAGCTCGCTGGGCAGGCGCCCCTGGAACCTCCCATGCAGGGACGCGTCAGCCGGCGGCTGCGGCACTTTCCCATCACGCCCGAGGTCAGCCTGCGGCCGGACGAGCGCGGCACCCGCCACCTGCTGTCAATAATCGCGGGGGACCGGCCGGGTCTGCTGTCCCGGATCGCCCGGGTGCTGGTCGCCCACGGCGTGGAGGTTCACAACGCCAAGATCAATACCCTCGGCGAGCGAGTGGAGGACGTGTTCCTCGTCTCAGGCAGTGGGCTGTCCGAGGGGCGCAGGGTGGTGCGCCTGGAGAGTGACCTGCTCCAGCAACTCCAGGCCTGAAGTTGCCGACGATTCCTCCTTTAGGGTCCTGCGGTTTTCCGCAATGGCCCTCGGCGGCCAGGTCCGCTAAGCTTTAACACTTCGGATAGACGGGGAAAAACCATGTTCCAGGTGCGCATACATGGCCGCGGCGGTCAAGGCGTGGTCACCGGCGCCGAGATGCTCTCCATCGCGGCATTCCTTCAGGGCAGACATGCCCAGGCGTTCCCCAGCTTCGGTTCCGAGCGCACGGGAGCGCCCGTGGTGGCGTTCTGCCGCATCGCGGACCGGGAGATCCGGCTGCGCGAGCCGGTGCTGGAGCCCGATGCCCTCATCATCCAGGACCCCACGCTACTGCACCAGGTGGACGTCTTCGGCGGACTGGTGAAGGAGGGCTACATCCTGATCAATACCGCAGGGAGCTTTGCTGACCTGGGGTTGGGCGACTTCGCGAAGGGGTTCCGCCACGAGCGGCTGTGCACCGTGCCGGCCACGGAGCTGGCACTGAAGCACGTGGGACGCCCCGTCCCCAATGCTGCCCTCCTGGGAGGCTTCGCGGCGCTTAGTGGGATCATTTCCCTGGACTCGGTGGCCCACGCGATCCGCGACAAGTTCTCTGGCAAGATCGCGGACGGCAACATCGGCGCCGCCAGCGAAGCCTACGACTATGTGCAAAAGGAAATGGAGGAACTCTCCCATGCTTAAGCAGACCGAGGGATCCCATGCCGTCGCCGAGGCCGTCGCCCTCTGTCGGCCGGAGGTGATCTGCGCCTATCCCATTTCGCCCCAGACCCACATCGTGGAAGGGCTTGGGGAGCTGGTGAAAAGCGGTCAATTGCAGAATTGCGAGTTCATCAACGTGGAGTCGGAATTCGCGGCCATGTCGGTGGCTATCGGCGCCTCGGCCGGCGGCGCCCGGGCCTACACTTCCACTGCCAGCCAGGGACTGCTGTTCATGGCGGAGGCGGTCTACAACGCGTCCGGGCTGGGCCTGCCCATCGTGATGACCCTGGCGAACCGCGCCATCGGCGCCCCCATCAACATCTGGAACGACCATACCGATGCCATGTCCGTGCGGGACTCGGGCTGGATCCAGCTTTTCGCCGAAACCAACCAGGAGGCCGCCGATCTCCACATCCAGGCCTTCCGCCTGGCCGAAGAACTCTCGATCCCGGTTATGGTGTGCATGGATGGCTTCATCCTGACCCACGCCTATGAGCGCCTCGACATACCCACCCAGGAGCAGGTGGACGCCTATTTGCCGCCCTACGAGCCGCGCCAGGTTCTCGACCCGCGGGAACCGGTGTCCATCGGCGCCATGGTCGGACCGGAGGCTTTCATGGAGGTCCGCTACCTTGCCCACGCGAAGCAGTTACAGGCCTTGGAGCGCATTCCCCAGCTCGCCGCCGAGTTCCGGACGATATTCGGCCGCGACTCGGGGGGTCTGCTCCACACCTATCGCTGCGAGGACGCGGAGACCATCGTGGTGGCCCTGGGCTCCGTGCTCGGCACCGTCAAGGACACGGTGGACGAAATGCGCGACCAGGGCGTGAAAATCGGCGTGCTCGGCCTCACCTCGTTTCGGCCTTTCCCCCTGGCGGGGGTGCGGGAGGCTTTGCAGAACGCCCAGCGCGTGGTGGTGCTGGAAAAGGCCCTGGCGGTGGGCATCGGCGGCATCGTGTCCACCAATGTGCGCATGGCGCTCTCGGGAATCCACCTCCACGGCTACACGGTGGTCGGTGGCCTCGGCGGCCGCGCCATCACCCGCAAGGCCCTGCACCATCATCTTGGGCTGGCCATCGAAGACAAGCTGGAACCGGTGAGCTTTCTCGATCTCAATCATGAGGTGGTGGAGCGGGAGCTCGCCCGGGAGCGGGAGAAACGCCGCTCGGGACCCATGGCCGAAAACATTTTGCGCGACATCGGCGTTGTCGCCGCCAAGATTTCCTAGGAGCCTGCCATGGAGATGCAACCCGTAAAGTTTTACCAGACCGGCACCTTCACCGTCNNTGGCAGATCCCGTGGATCCATTCCCTGTTCGGCAATGCCGCGGCGGTAGCCACCGGCCTCGCCGCCGCCATGCGGGTTAAGGGCCGCCACGACGTGCGGGTCATAGCCCAAGGCGGCGACGGCGGCACCACCGAC
>DKBC01000209.1 GCA_002451065.1 Betaproteobacteria bacterium UBA6910 | reverse complement strand
TCCATGTACTCGGACATGTCGAAACGGTGCAGTTCCACGCCCAGGCAATAGGCCAGCTGCCGCGCCACCTCCGTCTTGCCCACGCCGGTCGGACCGGAGAACAGGAAACAGCCGATGGGCTTCTGCGGATTTCCCAGCCCGGAGCGCGCCATCTTGATGGCGGCCGACAGAGCCTCGATGGCCTTGTCCTGACCAAACACCACGCTCCTGAGGTCCCGGTCCAGGGTCTTGAGCGCGTCGCGGTCATCGGTGGACACCGACTTCGGCGGGATGCGCGCAATCTTGGCTACGATCTCCTCCACCTCGTGCTTGCCGATCACCTTCTTCTGCCGCGACTTGGGAAGGACCTTCTGGGCGGCACCAGCCTCGTCGATGACGTCGATCGCCTTGTCCGGCAGGTGGCGATCATTGATATAGCGCGCGGCGAGTTCCGCCGCCGTCTCCAGGGCCGCCACCGTGTACTTGATGCCGTGGTGGGATTCGAAGCGGGACTTGAGCCCCTGCAGGATCGCCACCGTCTCGCCCACCGAGGGCTCCAGCACGTCGATCTTCTGGAAGCGGCGGGACAGGGCGTGATCCTTCTCGAAAATCCCGCGGTACTCGTTGTAAGTGGTCGCGCCGATGCACTTGAGCCCGCCGCTGTTCAGCACCGGCTTGAGCAGGTTGGAGGCGTCCAGGGTCCCGCCGGAGGCGGCGCCCGCCCCGATCAGGGTATGAATCTCGTCAATGAAGAGGATGGCGTTGGCGTTGTCCACCAGCTGCTTGAGCACCGCCTTGAGCCGCTGTTCGAAGTCACCCCGGTATTTGGTGCCGGCCAGCAGCGCTCCCATGTCCAGCGAATAGATCTGGCAGCGCTTAAGCACCTCCGGCACCTCACCCTCGATGACGCGCCGGGCCAACCCCTCGGCGATCGCGGTCTTGCCCACGCCCGCCTCGCCTACCAGCAGGGGATTGTTCTTGCGCCGGCGGCAAAGGGTCTGCACCACGCGCTCGAGTTCCTTCTCGCGGCCGATCAGCGGATCGATCTTTCCGGCCAGCGCCATGGTGTTCAGGTTCATGGTGTAAGCCTCCAGGGCGCCGCCCTGGGCCTGCTCCTGCTCGCCCTCGGCCTCGCTCTCCTGGGGCTTGGCGGGCTGGACGCCATGGGGCACCTTGGTGATGCCATGGGATATGAAGTTCACCACGTCGAGACGGGTCACGCCCCGCTGATGCAGGAAATAGACCGCGTGGGAGTCCTTTTCGCCGAAGATGGCGACCAGCACATTGGCCCCGGTGACCTCCTTCTTTCCGGAGGACTGGACGTGCAGGATCGCGCGCTGGATCACGCGCTGGAAACCAAGCGTGGGCTGGGTATCCACCTCGCCCGAGCCCGCCACCGTGGGGGTATGCTCGCTGATGAATTCGGCGAGCTGCTTGCGCAGGTCCTCGATATTCACCGCGCAGGCGCGCAGCACTTCCGCCGCCGACGGGTTGTCCAGCAGCGCCAGCAGCAGGTGCTCCACGGTAATGAACTCGTGCCGCTTCTGCCGCGCCTCCACGAAGGCCATGTGAAGGCTAACCTCGAGTTCCTGCGCAATCATCTAACTTTCCTCCATCACGCACCGCAAAGGGTGCTGGTGCTGCCGTGCGAAGCTCTCCACCTGCTCAACCTTGCTTGCAGCCACATCCTTCGGATAAACGCCGCATAGCCCCATGCCCTCTCTGTGAACTTTGAGCATGATTTGCGTCGCGCGTTCACGGCTGAGAGCAAAAAACCGCTGCAGCACCACGACCACAAAGTCCATCGGCGTGTAGTCGTCGTTGAGCAGTAGCACCTTGAACATCGGCGGCGGCTTGAGGCGGCTTTTCTGCTCCTCGAGAACCGCCGAATCACGCTGCCGTGTCGCCATGACCGGGGATCGACTTCACGTCTCAGATTCTACGCGTAATCTTTGACGATACGAACGGATTTTTCAAGTGGCGCAAGGGTCGAGTTCGCTTTGAGGGGTCGGCCCGGAATGGGTGAATGTCACAGAGGGGAGCTGAGCCTGCCGGAAAGCCTCTCCGTTGCCGGGCCCCGGACGCGAAAGCACCGCCGCCCATCCCCAGGGAGCCGGCGTAGCCGGTGGTCGCTGGCCTCGCGTTCCCCTGCCCCCAATCGGGCTTTTTTGGTCAATTCAGAAAGCGCCCGGCGACCCGCCGCGCAGGGCTACGAGACCGCCACCCGCCGCACCACGGGCTCCCTGGCCCCCGCTCCGCTCCCGCCAAAGATGTTCACGAAGCGATAGTTCTGCGGATAGGGGAAGAAGTCCTCGATGTGCCCGGCGCGGATCTTTTCCTGGGTCTGCTGCCAGAACTCCGGCTCCAGCAGGTCCCCATGATACTCAAGGAAGACGGCGCGAATTTCCGGGTCGCTCAGCAGAAAGGTGTCGAACTCCTCCGGGAACACATCGGTCCGGGAAATGGGGTACCAGACCTCACCCGACAATTCCAGTTCGGGCGTGGGCGCCTCGGGAATGCGCCGGAAGTTGCATTCGGTAAGGTACTCGATCTCGTCGTAGTCATAGAAGACCACCCGTCCGTAGCGCGTCACCCCGAAGTTCTTCCACAGCATGTCTCCGGGAAAGATGTTGGCGTAAGCCAGTTCCCGTATGGCGTTACCGTACTCGCGCACCGCCTGCGCCCGGCGCTCTCCCTCCGCCCGGTCCAGGTAAAGGTTGAGGGGCTCCATGCGCCGCTCGATGTAGCAGTGCTTGATGACCAAGGTATCCGGTTCCTCCTCGACCAGCGAAGGACACTCGCGGCGCAGTTCCTCCTCCAGCTCCGGGCTGAAACGGGCCTTGGGCAGCGCCACGTCGGAGAATTCCAGCGTGTCTGCCATGCGGCCGACCCGGTCATGGCGCTTCACCAACAGGTACTTGGCCTTGACCGTCTCGTGGTCCACCTCCTTCGGCGGCGCGAAAACGTCCTTGATCACCTTGAACACGTAGGGGAACGACGGCAGGGTAAACACCAGCATCACCAGCCCCCGGATGCCCGGCGCCACCACGAACTGGTCCTGGGAATGGCGCAGGTGGTGGATCAGGTCGCGGTAGAACAGGGTCTTGCCCTGCTTCGCCAGGCCGAGCATGGTGTAGAGCTCCGACTGGGCCTTGTGCGGCATGATGCTCTGGAGGAACTGCACATAGGCCGAAGGCACCTCCATGTCCACCATGAAATAGGCACGCGACAAGCTGAACAGGATGGTGATGAGACCCGGGTCCAAAAGCATGGCGTCCAGCACCAGCCGGCCGCGCCCATTGTGCAGCACCGGCACCACGAACGGGTGCACCTGGAAGCCGTTGACCACCTTGCCGATCACGTAGGCCGCCTTGTTGCGGTAGAACGCCGAGTCCAGCACCTGGATCTGGAAGTTCGGTTCCGGCTCGGGCCACTCGCCCAAATGCCGCCGGGTCATCTCCATTACGCAACCCACGTCCCGCTCGAGATTGGCGAACGGCGAGGACCAGCCGAAGTCCATAAACAGCTGGCAAAAGCAGGCTTCCAGGCTCGACTGGTTGGGGTAATAGCAGCGGTAAGCGGGTGGGTCGGACTCCAGATACTCCGTGGAGATCGCCGGCCGCACGAAAATAAAGTCGTTGTGGAAATAGGTGCGGTGCAGGATCTTGCAGGACACCGAGTTGAAGAAGGTCTCTGCAAGCTCGGGCTGCTTGTGGTTGGTGAGCAGCCCAATGTAAAGCAGCTTGGCCTGCTGCCAGGTGTTGTGGTCCAGGAGATCAGCCTGGTAGTCGTCGCGCAGGAGCTGCACGCACTCGTTGACCCGGTCGTCGTAGAATTGGATCCGATCACGCACCGCCCGCTGCTGCGCGGTCCATTCCGCCCGGTCGAACCTTTCCTTGCCCAGGCGGCTGGACTCCCGGAACAGGCGATAGTGCTTGTCGAAGCCATTGATCAGGGCCTCGGCAATCGCCTGGGCAACCGGGTTTTCTCCTACCGGCAAATCCATGAATCGGGTTCCTGCCTGTCAGCGGGGCGTATCCGCCCCTGGTACGATCGAAAGCATAGCGGCATCGGGCGATCGGCGCCACGCGGGGGGTGAAACCGGCCTTCGCGCGCCGTGGCAAAAAAAATCATACTAGAGCATAATTTCGCCTTATGCTTCGGCGCCGGCAACCCGCCCAGCGCGCCGATTGGGCACCCCTTCTGTACCAACGTTAGCTGTTTCACCTGCCTCGCTCGCGCGCCCGTGCATGGCACGCCGGCGCGCGCTGCGACAGCAGAATTTTTTGCCAATCGAGCAAGGGAGTTGACTGAGATGGGCACCTACCAGAAGATAAAGGTTCCGCAAGAAGGCCAGCGAATCACCCCGGGCAAACCGGTTCCCGACAATCCGATCATCCCCTATATCGTGGGGGACGGTATCGGGGTGGACATCACCCCGGTGATGAAAAACGTGGTGGACGCCGCGGTCAAGCAGGCCTACGGGGGCAAGCGCAAGATCGCCTGGATGGAGGTATTTGCCGGCGAAAAATCCACCCGCACCTATGGCGGCGACGTCTGGCTTCCCGAGGAAACCCTGGCCGCCCTCAAGGAATTCTCGGTTTCAATCAAGGGCCCCATGACCACCCCGGTGGGAGGCGGCATACGCTCGCTCAACGTCGCCCTGCGCCAGGAGCTGGACCTGTACCAGTGCGTGCGGCCTGTGCGCTACTTCCGCGGCGTTCCGAGCCCGCTCCGGGACCCCACCCGCACCGACATGGTGATCTACCGGGAAAACACGGAGGACATCTACGCCGGNNATCATGAAATTCACCGAGGGCGCGTTCCGGGACTGGGGCTACGGCCTCGCCCAGAAGGAATTTGGTGCCCAGCTCTGGGACGGCGGTCCCTGGTGCAAGATGAAGAACCCCAAGACCGGCCGCGATATCGTGGTCAAGGATTCCATCGCGGACGCCTTTCTGCAGCAGATACTGCTGCGCCCCGAGGAATATGACGTGATCGCGACCCTCAACCTTAACGGCGACTACATCTCGGACGCTTTAGCGGCCCAGGTGGGGGGCATCGGCATTGCCCCCGGCGCCAACATCTCGGACACCGTGGCGGTGTTCGAGGCCACCCATGGGACCGCCCCCAAGTACGCGGGCAAGGACAAGGTCAATCCGGGTTCGCTCATCCTGTCCGCGGAAATGATGCTGCGGCACATGGCCTGGAAGGAGGCGGCGGACATGATCATCCGCAGCATGGAGGACGCGATCTCCGACAAGGTCGTGACCTACGACTTCGCGCGTTTGATGGAAGGCGCCAAGGAAGTCTCCTGCTCGGGGTTCGGTAATGCCATGATCGCCAAGATCCAGGGATATTGAGCTCTCGCGCGTAACGATCACCGGGGACCGCAGGGGTCCCCGTAATGAGCATCGCCCTATCCGGGAGAAATCCGGTCATGGAGATCAAGACCACCGACCTGTGCGACGCCCACGAAAACAAGGTGAGCGTGTGCTCACCCGTGTTCCGGCGCTTTGGGGGCGCGAGGAGCTTCCACGGCGTCATCAGCACCGTCAGGTGCTTCGAGGACAACTCCAAGGTGCGGGAGGCCCTATCCAGGCCGGGAGCCGGCAAGGTGCTGGTGGTGGATGGCGGAGGATCCTTGCGCTGTGCGCTGGTGGGTGACCAACTGGCGCTGCTGGCCCAGAAGAACGGCTGGGCGGGCATCGTGGTCTATGGCTGCATTCGGGACTCCGAGGCCATGGCCGAAGTGCCTATCGGGGTGCGGGCTCTGGCGAGCCACCCCTTGCGCAGCCTGAAGCGCGGTGTGGGCGAAACCGACGTCCCGGTGGTATTCGCTGGGGTGACCTTCGTTCCGGGGCATTGCCTCTATGCCGACGCCGATGGCGTGATCGTAAGCCCTGATCCCCTTTCCTAGGCATGCTGAGACGCCGCAGTTTCGGCAAAACTTCGTTTTACATTGCGAAAAATTTTCCGTAAACAAACTTTAAGATACTGTTTTAAAGTATAAAATACTTTCACAACTGCATTGTTGCGATGCAACGAGTTAGTTGTTATAGTCATTGAGCAATCACGAGCGTTGACCCTTCGCAACCCCGAAGGCAGCGCGCAGACGGGAGGTTGTGAACAGCGACCCCCTTCCCAGGTAAGCCAGATCACCTCTGGCCACCCCCGTGTGCGGTGCGGGCAGGCAGTACGCCTTTCCGGCCGATTGGACCGGCTGGCCCCGGTTGAGGTCGCCCCACCCGGGCGGCGCGGCGGCCGGCCCAAAGGAATGGGGATGCCGCTGCGTGCTACTTGCCAGCTCGCTCTCCCGCTGAACGCTTATGACCTGGAACAGGAGAACATCCGATGACCCGTGATCTCGAAATCGCAAAGATCAAGAAGGACTGGGCCGAGAATCCGCGCTGGAAAGGGATCAGGCGCGCCTACGGGGCGGAAGAAGTCTTCCGCCTGCGCGGCTCGCTGCCCATTGAATACACGCTGGCCCGCCGCGGCGCCGAAAAGCTCTGGAAGCTGCTTCAGGAAGAACCCTACGTCAATACGCTGGGCGCCCTCACCGGCAACCAGGCCATGCAACAGGTGAAGGCAGGGCTCAAGGCCATCTACCTGTCGGGCTGGCAGGTGGCGGCCGACGCCAACGACTCCATGCAGATGTACCCGGACCAGTCGCTGTACGCCGTGAACAGCGTGCCGATGATCGTCCGGCGCATCAACAACACCTTCCAGCGCGCCGACCAGATCCAGGTGAGCGAGGGCAAGAATCCCGGCGACGAGGGGTTCGTCGATTATTTCGCTCCCATCGTGGCAGACGCCGAAGCCGGCTTCGGCGGCGTCCTAAACGCCTTTGAGCTGATGAAGGCCATGATTGAGGCGGGTGCCGCCGGCGTCCACTTCGAGGACCAGCTCGCCGCGGCCAAGAAGTGCGGGCACATGGGCGGCAAGGTGCTGGTCCCCACCCGCGAAGCGGTCGAGAAGCTGGTGGCGGCGCGCCTGGCGGCGGACACCATGGGCGTGCCCACCATCATCCTCGCCCGCACCGACGCGGAAGCCGCCAATCTGCTCACTTCCGACATCGACGAGAACGACAACCCCTTCCTCACCGGCGAGCGCACCGTGGAAGGCTTCTACAGGGTCAGGAACGGGCTCGAGCAGTCGATTTCCCGGGGCCTCGCCTACGCGCCCTACGCCGACCT